>JAJFTP010000064.1 GCA_021372895.1 Synergistaceae bacterium | reverse complement strand
GTCAGTGATCAGATTTAAGGCCTGCCCCGCACATAGTTAGCAGGCTGTCGGGCGTTTTTCCGTGCAGCTCGCAGTATTTCATATAAGCGGCGTAATTGGCGGCAGTTGTGTGTTCACAGTAAATTCCGCTCCTGGCAAGCTTTGCTCTGGCTTCAAGGATGCGGTCTTCCGGTGCAGTTATCAGTTCCACATTGTATTTATAAATATATTCCAGGATTTCCTCTCCGCGTATAGGCACGCCTATTGCAATGCCCTCGGCAAGGGTAGGTTTCGGGGTGACTTTTGCTGGATGTTTTTCACCTCTCGTAACCGCTTTGACAAAAGGGTCGCAGTTTTCACTCTGAATTGCCACTAAGTGCGGCATACTATTTATGGCACCGCTGCCGAGTAGTTCTTCCAGGCCCTTCACGGCCCCGATGAATAATGTCCCGTTTCCAAGCGGTATGAATATATTAGCGGGAATTCGACCAAGTTGTTCATATACTTCGTAAATATAGGTCTTAGTGCCCTCGTAAAAGAAAGGGTTATAGACATGGCTAGCGTAATACTTTCCTTCGGATTCAACCTTCGCCCTGCAGACGTCGGCGCAATTGTCCCTGGAACCGGGGACTATATTTACGTGGGCGCCGTGTGCGCGGATCATGTCGATTTTCTTGGGTGAGGTACCCTCGGGAACAAAAATTTCGCATTCGATCCCGCACCTTCCGCAATATGCTGCAACGCTGTTTCCTGCATTGCCGCTGCTGTCCTGCACAACGGAGCCGACCCCTATTGTCTTGCAGTGGGCGATCAGGACGGCAGCGCCCCTGTCTTTAAAGGAGAGAGTGGGCATAAAATAGTCCATTTTAAGCAAAACATCCTCGTCAAACATAATGATAGGAGACATGCCCTCGCCCAAGGAGACGTCGCGCCATGCCTCTCCTTCCAAAGCCATGAAGGCCCTGTAGCGGAACATCCCCCATACGCTTCTGTCGATCAAGGCTTCATCAAAAGCAGGCGCCTTAAAATCCAGCTTCCATAGCTCTCCGCAGTCACATTTATGCTTTCTGGTATGCGTGCTTTCGATCCTTCCGCATTTAGTGCAGATAAAATTCATATTTCCACCTCCGCAACAGTTTCAATGCCAATCAAACGTTGTCATATATCTTCGTATTTTAAGCTATGTGGTGTGATAAGCAACGTTTTTACAGTTTTGTTGTATCTATCGACAGCCTGTCAAGCGCCTTTTTCAAAGCTTCGTTATAAGTACTGTCAAAAGAAGGTTTACTTAGAGTTAGAGTATGGCCTGTGGTCTCACCTTTTGCGTTGATCAGTTCTCCTGCAATGAGTTTGCCGTATTTTGCATCAAGCAATTTTATATCACAGGTCACAGTAGCTTTATAAGTGCTTTTAAGCAAATTGACCTCCATTTGCGGCTGGCCGTTTGAGATATCTATCCAAAGTGCATAATCGGCACCCATTTGCTGAGACAGGACCTGTACGTCGGTATTATCAAACTTCCTGCCTCTGCGGCTCTTATCATCCATGAGTGTTTCCATTGCCTGTGTGCATTCATCTATCGGCAATACCGCAAACTTGTCTTCAGGAAATATTTTCCCAAGTTTTTCATGTACCATGCTGCTGATAGTCTCTTTATCCTTATATGTGTCAGGAATGATCAAAAAAACACTTATAACTTTTTTCTCCGGACTTGTCTCAATAATATTTGGCGATGATTTGCCGGTCGCGAAGGATGCTGTGCCATATGATATTGAGGAGAGAATTATCAGGGTCAAAAAAACGATGCAAGGTTTTTTCACTTATTATGAAGCCTCCCTTAGGATGATCAGGTCATCATACTGCGTGTTTTTCAAGTGGCAAGATCAGCATAGCATAGAGTTGAAGATAATGTATTGGTGGTAGAGAACGCTGTCATCTTTGAAGGAGTGCGCGTCCGGAAGGGATATGCCGCCGCCGGGGCCATTGTCACAAAAGGTATAGTGACGCCGAAAGTCCCCTTTTTATCCCATCTCCTATAGCCTGTTGAGAGCCGGATTTGGAAAAGGGGACAAGTCGTCACTTTTCGTACAGTATCTTTTGCTAATTCATTATGCCTCTCAACCCGTTTACATCGCCTCCGCGTTTGACGGCTATTATTTCGGCAACGATGGAGACAGCTATCTCCTCCGGTGTCTCGGCCTTGATAGGGATCCCTATCGGCTGGTGCAGGCGGTTCAAGTGTGCCTCTGTCACTCCCTGTTCGAGAAGTATTTTGCGCACTGTGGCGATTTTGCTGCGCGAACCTATCATTCCGTAGTATGCCCCGGGTTTTTTGTCTGTTATTGCAACAGTTGCGGCATCTAGAGTGTGACCTCTTGTGACGATTACGACGTAGCTTCTGTCATGCAGATATATGCCATTTTCGTAGATTTTCTCAAGCGGACAGGCTATCGTTCTTGCACATGGTATGTTCTCTGTGTTTGCAAATTCCTCACGCTCATCCCATACGGTGACGCGGAAACCTGCAAAGGCTCCGACCTGGGCAACCGCCTTGCCGACATGGCCGGCCCCGAATATTACCAGTTCGTCTTCACGGCCTATTACTTCCATGAATACTGAGGCCGAGCCGCCGCATGCCATTCCCTCTTTTTCTGTCAGATCCTTTCTCCATAAAGCGGATGTTTCCCCGCTCTTCAGCAATCCGAGCGCATACTGTATCGCTTCATATTCGACAAGCCCGCCGCCGATCGTCCCGCTTATGCTTCCGTCAGGGCGAACCCACATTGAAGCTCCGCGGCTCCGCGGGGTTGACCCCGTTTCCTCCGTGACTGTACAGAGCACGCCGTACAGTCCGGACTCAACCTCTGAGTTGATGAGTTTCAGTAATTCTTTGTTCATGGAAGACCTCCAGTCCTTTTGTCATGCGGCTGTTCATTTGTTTCTGAACAGCCGAAGTTGTTTAACTTCCTGCCGCGAAGGAACAGCTTGGATAGTGACAGATGGGACAATGCTCGCACAGCCCTCCGACGCCCCAGCGCCTCACCAGGTCTCCGGGTTCGACTCCGGCAAAGATGAATGGCAGCAGCTTATCGAGTGCGGTCCTATCGTCGAATGCCACGCACGCAGGTGCTCCTATGACAGCGACATCCTCGCCGTCAACGGGTGATTTTGCCCAACCGAGCATCAGCATCGCACCGGGAAGCGCCGGCGTTCCCTGGAATGATATCTTGCGGCAGACGGAGCGTATCGCTCCAGGGGTCCTGTCATCCGCGTCGACGCTCATGCCTCCGGTGCATATTATCACCTTGGCGCCTTCCTTGAGGAAAGCGCTTATCGCTGCTGCTATCTGCTCGAGTGAATCGGATGAGAAGCGCTGGCCGATCAGTGTGCCGTTCAGTTTTTCAAGCTTTTCATGCAGTTTGGGTTTAAATGCATCCTCTACCCTGTGGTCGATTATTTCTTTGCCTGTAGTGACAAGCCCGGTTTTGAGCGGGCGAAACGGCAGGATAGAGAAGGGCTTGCTCCCTCGGACGGCAGCCACGGCCCGTTCTACGCGATAATCCTCCATAACGAGCGGGCGTATGCGGAATCCGGCTACCGTCTGCCCTTCAAGCACCGGGCGGTGAGGGGCAAGCGCCGAGAGCACCCAGTCCGGATCCTGATTGACGCGGTTTACTGTCTCGGCTATATACCAGAGTATGCCGGATCGTTCCGCCACGAGGTTGCAGCGCCCCTCATCCGGGCCTGTTATGCGCAGGTTATCACCGCAGAGGACTTCGGCAAGCTGCAGCGCGGCATCGTCCTCGTGGACATCTCCCGGAGACATCTCCATGACAGAGAGGTTTTCCCTGCCCATATCCCTGAGCGTCGGGATGTCGGCCTCTGTTATGATCTGTCCTTTTTTGAAACGCGCTGATTTTTTATGGTTTACGGCGTCGATCTGCGTCAGATCATGGGCGAGCGGTCTGCCCACGGCTTCCTCAAGTGGGATCATTGTTATTTTCATCTATTGCTGCTCCTCTCCGTCCTTCTTTTTTGGTGCGCATTCAGGGCAGCAGCCGTAAACCACGAGCTGCTTCCCCTCAACTTTCATGCCTTCAGGCACCTCTATCCTGGGCAGGTGCTGATCAGTCAGACAGAACATCTTTCCGCAGTAAAGACAGAGAAAGTGCGGATGGTCTCCGGGGCATCCCTTGGTATCAGGATCGTGTGCGCAGAAACGCCATACCCCGTCAAGTCCCTGAACCTGATGGACGATCGCGGCGGATCGAAGCGTCTGGAGAGTCCTGTAAAGGGTCACCTTGTCCAGCGGTTCATCCAGCATGGACGAGATTTCACTGTGAGAGAGGGGAGAGCCGTTTTCAAGCAGCAGTTCGAGGACGACCTTCCGCTGTCGCGTCATGCGAAGCCCGGCGCTGCTTAAAATTTTTTCTACCTGCATGTCTGTCACCCTTCCTGATGATTGCCTGATTACATCATTTCGATTATCCGATAAATTCCACAAAAATGCAACTTGATTGCGCATGACATGATGCCGAAAATCTTTCGGGAGTTGACACGTTATTATGGAATTGACAGACTATTGTTCCGCGGCTTGGATTTTAAAGGAATTCCGGCAAATTAAGTTGACAATAAGGAAAAGGTGCCTTATTATGTCCTGCAATATACAAAACCCCCGTGGGGAATATTTTGGCTTAGGTCACAAAAAGGTGGGATGGCTGTGAGAAGAACAAGTTTTATACCCGATGTATTTAGTCTCGTTCTCGTACTGGTACTTCTTATTAGCGGCGGGTCCCCCGAGGTGGCCGACGCTTAGACGTCGTGTTACTTTCGGACCGGGACCCTCTCAGGGGTCCCGGTTTTTTTTTTCATTACGTTTATCGGAGAGAGGGATCACATAATGAGGAATACTTTCAGCATTCTGTCGGAAGATAATCCGGGCGTCCTTATGCGTATCGCAGGCCTGATTTACAGGAGAGGCTACAATATCGAGAGCCTCAGCGTAGGGAGTACAAACACTCCGGGAGTGTCGCGCTTCACGGTTGTCATCGAAGGTGAGGAAGGAGTCTATGAGCAGATACGCAAACAGCTGCTTAAACTCATAGAGGTAATAGATGTAACCAACCTTACGCAGGAAGGACCGTTCGTTGAGCGCTGGCTCGCCCTTGTAAAGGTACGGGCTCCCCTCGACAGGCGTCCGCACGTGCTGCAGACGGCGGAGATATTCCGCTGTCGTGTCGTCGACCTCGGAGCAGAGGCGATCACCCTCGAAGTTACCGGTGACAGAGGGAAGCTTATCGCTTGTATGGAGGCGCTCAAACCTTACGGCATTATCGAGACTGCCGGATCGGGGCAGGTCGCCCTCTCCCGTTCAGGTTTTCTGCCGGAGAATTCCGAAGAGATGGCATGAATCGATTTATTTGTTATGTCTAGGCCTCATCAGGAGGCCCGTGCATAAATATATCAAAATTTCACAGACCCGAAAGGGAGAAGGAGTGTTTTTGTTATGGCAAAAGTATATTACGACCGCGATGCAGACCTTAGTTTTCTTGATGGAAAGACGATAGCGATATTCGGTTACGGCAGCCAGGGTCATGCTCATGCACAGAACCTGCGCGACAGCGGAGCGAAGGTCATCATCGGACTTCACTCGACAAGCAAGTCAAAGGCGGTCGCCGAGAAAGACGGTTTTGAGGTCTATACGGTAGCCGAGGCGGCAGCGAAGGCTGATGCCGTGATGTTCCTCATCCCGGACCACCTTCAGGCCCAGATCTACAAGAACGAAGTCCTTCCGAACATTAAAAAGGATACCAAGCTCGCGTTTGCCCACGGTTTTGCGGTCCACTTCGAACAGATAGTCCCCGGTCCGGACCATGATGTATTTATGGTTGCACCCAAGGGGCCCGGACACATCGTCCGCCGCATGTACAAGGAGGGCAAGGGAGTTCCCTGTCTGATCGCGGTATATCAGGATGCATCCGGCAAGGCCAAGGATTTCGCGCTTGCCTATGCCTCGGCGATCGGCGGAGGCAGAGCGGGAATTATCGAAACCAGCTTCCGTGAGGAGACAGAGACAGACCTTTTCGGAGAACAGGCCGTGTTGTGCGGCGGCGTAAGCGAACTTATGCAGGCTGGGTTCCAGACCCTTGTAGATGCCGGATATCAGCCGGAGATGGCTTATTTTGAGTGTATCAATGAGATGAAGCTCATCGTAGATATGATCTTCGAAGGCGGTCTGAGCTGGATGCGTTACTCAGTCAGCGATACTGCCAAGTATGGTGACATGATTGCGGGACCGCGCGTCATCGGCGAAGAATCACGCAAGGCAATGAAGCAGCTTCTGAATGAGATCCAGGACGGAACTTTTGCCCGTGACTGGATACTTGAAAACCAGACAGGCCGTCCGCGCATGAAAAAGTGGGCCAAGAACGCACAGGAGGCAGAGTGCGAAAAGGTAGGCAAAGAACTTCGCAAGATGATGCCATGGATGGAATCCAAGGAGATACCGAAGTTCTAGATGAACTGCGTCCGGATGGCGGTACGGCGGTCGTTTTGCTGCCGGAGAACGAACACCATCCGGATGTTTAAAGGTAATGACCGGTTGACAGGGAAGGAGATAACGACATGACAGACCATTTACGAATTTTTGACACGACACTGAGGGATGGCGAACAGGCTGCGCATATAAATCTGAATAAGGGTGAAAAACTTCAGATAGCACGCCAGCTTGCGAGGCTTGGAGTTGATGTCATAGAGGCCGGATTCCCGGCTGCATCGCCCGGAGATTTTGAGTCGGTGCAGGCAATTGCGCGCGAGATAAAGGGGCCTGTCATCGCCGGACTCGCAAGGACGCGCGCGGAAGACATACGCAGGGCCGGAGAGGCCGTAAAGGATGCCGAACATCCCTGTATACATGTATTTATCGCTACAAGTCCGATACACATGGAGTATAAGCTCAAGATGGACAAAGAAGGAGTCCTTGCCGAAGTCCGCAGCGGTGTCACGCTGGCCCGTTCGCTTGTGGAGGACGTAGAGTTCTCCGCCGAGGACGCCAGCCGCTCCGAGCTGTCTTTCCTGATTGAAGTTTTCAAGACTGCTATAGAATGCGGAGCAACAACGCTTAACATACCCGATACTGTCGGTTATGCGCAGCCTGAGGAATTTTTTGACTTTGTAAGTAATATAATGACCGAAGTCAATCCGCCTGAAAATATTATCTGGTCGGTCCACTGCCATAACGACCTCGGGCTTGCGGTCGCGAACTCACTGGCTGCGGTAAGGGCGGGTGTGCGTCAGGTTGAGTGCACGGTCAACGGCCTCGGAGAGAGGGCAGGCAACGCCTCTATGGAAGAGGTCGTCATGGCGCTCAATACCCGAACTGACCACTATTCCGCAAAGACAAACATAGACACTACAAAACTTTACAGCACCAGCAAGCTGGTCTCCCATCTTACCGGCGTGATGGTCCAGCCTAACAAGGCAGTTGTAGGTCTTAACGCGTTTGCTCACGAGGCAGGGATACACCAGCACGGGATGCTCTGCAACCGCGCAACTTACGAGATAATGACGCCGGAGACGGTAGGGGCGCCTGCATCCGACCTCGTACTGGGAAAACATTCAGGCCGCCATGCTTTCAGAGACAGGGTGGAGAGCCTTGGCTACCAGCTCTGTGATGATGATATGGAAGTTGCCTTCAACTATTTCAAGGAACTTTGTGACAAAAAGAAAGATGTCTCGGACGGCGACATCGAAGCCCTTATCCTGGACAGAGTCCTGTCCTTTGTACCGGAACGCCGCTTCACGCTCAGGGATTTCGCTGTGCAGGTCGGTACGGGATGTAAACCGACAGCGAGCGTTACCCTCACGTCAGGCGATGTCGATTACACAGAAGCGGCTACCGGAAACGGTCCGGTCGACGCCGTCTATAACGCGGTAAGAAAGATACTTGGGTTCAACCCTCAGCTCAAGGGTTTCCGCATAGGGGCCACGAGCGAGCGTTCTGATGCCCAGGGCGAGACCCGCGTGATACTGCACTATAAAGATGTACAGGCACAGGGACGCGGCACCAGCACAGACATCATAGAAGCCTCTCTCAGGGCCTACATTGACGCTGCAAACAGGCTCTACGCTGCGGCGGCGGCAAAGGAGGTCAGACTGAATGGCGATGACGCTAGCTGAGGCTATTATCGCCGGGCATACAAAGGATCACGTTGAGGCAGGGGCCATCTGCCGAGTCAACGTTGACTTCGCCTTTGCAAACGACATCACCGGCCCGCCGGCGATAAAAGAATTCAAAAATATGGGTGCGGAGAAGGTCTTTGACGCGAAACGCTGCGCCGTTCTGCCGGATCACTTCACGCCGGCGAAAGATATTGCTTCCGCCGAACAGGTTAAGGCCTGTCGTGAATTTGCAAAGGAACAGGGTATGCTTTTCTGGGAGGTCGGGCGTGTGGGTGTTGAACACGCATTCCTGCCGGAGAACGGACTTGTGCTTCCGGGAGAGATAGTCCTGGGCGCAGACAGCCACACCTGCACTCACGGCGCTATGGGCGCGCTTGCGACCGGCGTCGGCTCGACCGACCTGGCTGCGGCATGGGCTCTTGGCGAGACCTGGCTCCGCGTTCCCGAGACCATGAAGGTCGTTTACGACGGCAAGCCGTCGGAGTGGCTGTGCGGCAAGGACATGATTTTAGCCCTAATCGGCAGGATCGGAGTCGAAGGCGCACGCTACATGGCGCTTGAATTTCACGGTGAAGCGATGCGGCATCTTTCGCTTGACGACAGGTTCACCATCTCCAATATGGCAGTTGAGGCAGGGGCTAAGACAGGGCTCATCAACCCTGACGAGAAGCTTCTCGCTTATGCCAAAGCACGCGCGGCGCGCCAATTTGAACCCGTCTATGCGGACAGTGACGCCGTTTACTCGAAGACGGTCAATATAGATACCTCTTCCATGGAGCCTCAGGTCGCAATGCCGCATCTTCCGGAGAACGTCAGGCCCGTATCCGAGGCAGCCGGGACGCCGGTCGATCAGGTGTTTATAGGCTCATGCACGAACGGGCGTCTTCGCGACCTGCAGCAGGCAGCAAAGATACTCAGGGGACACAAGGTCCATCCCAATGTCCGCTTGATGGTCATTCCCGCATCATACGAAGTGTACCGTGCAGCGATGAAAGAGGGGCTATTCGATATCTTTATCGATGCGGGAGCCTCCATTTGCACACCGAGCTGCGGGCCGTGCCTCGGCGGACACCTTGGCATTCTGGCGGCCGGCGAACGCTGTGTGTCGACGAGCAACAGGAATTTCATCGGCAGAATGGGTTCGCCGAAGAGCGAAGTCGTGCTTGCCGGGCCGCTTGTCGCAGCGGCAGCGGCAGTTACGGGCTGTATCTGCGATCCAAGAGATATCACGGTACGGGAGGCGTAGCGCATGGAGACAAAACTCAAAGGCAGGGCATGGGTATACGGAGATAACGTAGACACCGACGTCATAATCCCGGCGAGATATCTCGTAACGAGCGATCAAAAAGTGCTTGCGCAGCACTGCATGGAGGACATAGACAGTACTTTTGCGAGCGGGGTGAAAGCAGGAGACATGATAGCGGCGGGCAGCAATTTTGGCTGCGGTTCGAGCCGTGAGCACGCACCGCTCGCCATAAAGGGCGCAGGGATTTCATGCGTCATAGCGCCGTCGTTTGCAAGGATCTTTTACCGCAACGCGATAAACATCGGGCTCCCTATACTTGAGTGCGCAGAAGCCGGCCGCATATCAAAAGGCGACGAAATAGAGGCGGATCTTTCAAAGGGGATTATCACCAACATCACGAAGGGCGAAACCTATCAGGCAAAGCCATTCCCTGAATTCCTGCAGAACCTCATCGGGCTTGGCGGGCTCGTTCCGTATGTCCGTGCCAGGCTCGGCAAATAGTGCGGATGTGAGAGACTATGAAAAAATATAAAGTTGCAGTCATAGCCGGAGACGGAATAGGCCCCGAGGTCATAGGCGAAGCGCGTAAAGTGCTTGACAGGGTCGGCGGAAAATTTGGATTTTTGTTTGACTGGAGGGAGTTTCCCTGCGGTGCGCGCCACTACCTTGCGACCGGAGAGATAATGCCGGAAGATATGATAGAGGAGATGTCAAAGTGTGATGTAATGTTGCTCGGCGCGATCGGTGACCCAAAGGTCAGGCCCGGTATATTGGAACGCGGTATACTGCTGGAGTTGCGCTTCCGCTTCGATCAATATGTGAACCTGCGCCCCGCGTTGTCACTTCCGCGAGTCTCGACTCCTGTCCCGCTAGGCGGTAAACGGATAGACTCGGTCGTCGTCAGGGAGAACACGGAGGACCTTTACATGGGCATTGGTTCTGTGACTGAAAACGGAAAACTGGACATGCCTGTAAATGTGGAACGCGGGAGCTATAAACTCGTCGGTAATCTCTCTCTCAAAACAGACCCCGCATTTCCGTTTGCGGCGCAGGTCGCGGTAAACAGCAGACCGGGGGCAGAGAGAATCACACGCTACGCGTGCCGGCTGGCAAAAAAACGCGGCGAGGAAACAGTTACCATCGTATCTAAGTCAAACGCAGTTTCGGCCCTCTACGGATTTTTTGAGGATACGGCAAAGCGGGTCATGGCGGAGGAATACCCTGAGCTCAGCTATGCCATGGTCAACGTCGATGCTCTGTGCTATCACCTTGTGAGGGACCCTACTGCCTATGGGGTGTTGCTCTGCCCGAACCTATTCGGGGATATCATCAGCGATCTCCAGGCAGGGCTTGCAGGCGGCCTTGGTACTGCAGCAGGCGGGAATATAGGAGACGGATTATCCATGTTCGAGCCGGTACACGGATCGGCGCCTGACATTGCCGGTACGGGAAGGGCAAATCCGGTGGCGGCTATACTGTCCGGGGCTCTTTTGCTCCAGCATCTTGGAGAGACTGGAGCCTCGGCTGCGGTTGAGAACTCTGTCTCATATTTTCTGGAACATGCGGGAATAGAGGAACTTCCTTTCGAATTCGGCGGGAAGGCAACATTCGAAGATGTGGGAAAGAGCATAATCAGTCTGTTTTGATCAGCGTTGCTTTCCCATACTGAAGAAGCTGGATAAAAAATATGTGCGGGGATAGCATTATCAGGTTATTTCAGCACACAGGGGAGTTGAGAGACAATGTCCAAAATGTGCGGTGCGGAGATGGTGGTGAGATCTCTCGAGGCAGAGGGAGTCGATACGGTGTTCGGGCTTCCGGGAGGCACGGTTATCCATCTCTATGATGCGATCTACGGTTCGAAGATAAATCACATCTTGATGCGCCATGAGCAGGCTGCGGCACATGCTGCGGATGGTTATGCCAGAGTCAGCGGACGTCCCGGTGTATGTATCGCTACTTCCGGTCCGGGCGCAACGAACCTGGTGACCGGCATAGCTACTGCAAATCTGGACTCCGTCCCGATGATTGCAATCACGGGGCAGGTCGCTACAAATGTTATAGGCACCGATGCGTTCCAGGAAGCGGATATCATGGGAATAACCCTCCCTGTCGTAAAACACAGCATGCAGGTCCGTACACCCGAGCAGATAGCGCCGGCTATAAAGAAGGCGTTCTATCTTGCATCGACAGGCAGGCAGGGTCCGGTTCTTATTGATATACCAGCGGATGTGCAGAAGAATTGCGGTGAATTCGTATATCCTGATAAAGTTGATTTTAAGGGGTATCATCCGGAAACCGCGCTTGATATCAGTCGTCTTGACGAAGCTGTGTCTATACTTGAACGTGCACAGCGCCCGGTTATATTTGCCGGCGGAGGTGTCATCCGTTCCGGGGCAGCGGCAAAACTCACGAACTTCGCTGAAAAACTCGAAATCCCGGTCGTTACCTCCCTGCTGGGAAAGGGAGCGTTTCCTGAGTCACATCCGCTCGGACTTTCTCTCGGGATGGCCGGCATGCACGGGCATCCGGTCGCAAACCGGGCTCTCATGGGTGCGGATGTAATCCTCGCGATCGGTTCACGTTTCAGCGACAGGAGCACCGGAAACAGGGCGCGTTTTGGAGCCGACGCAAAAATAATCCACATTGATCTGGACCAGGCTGAGATAGACAAGACCATTGGCACAGATGTGTGGCTTATCGGTGATGCCGGGTATATTCTTGATATTTTCTTCAAATCTATGAAGAAGAAAAATTACGACCGCAAAATCTGGTCCGAAGACATAGACCAGATGAGAAAGAAGGAACCGCTCCCGAGAGACGAGATCGAGGGGGCAATAGCCCCGTGGCAGGTCATCGAAACCCTGCGCGAAGTTACGGGCGGCAAGGCGATAGTCACGACGGAAGTCGGGCAGCACCAGATGTGGACGGCACAGCACTACAGGGTGGAGGAGCCGCGGCGTTTTGTTACCTCGGGAGGCCTCGGCACCATGGGCTTTGGTTTTCCTGCCGCGATAGGCGCGGCGCTTGCCTGCCCGAAACAGCATATCTGCTGCATCGCAGGTGACGGAAGCTTTATGATGAACATACAGGAGCTTGATACATGCGCACGCCACAATATTCCTGTAAAGGTGTTCATACTGAACAACTCATGCCTTGGCATGGTGCGCCAGTGGCAGCAGCTCTTCTATGACCACCGTTATTCAAACACGATCTATAGCCGTGATCCTGATTTCGTAAAGATAGCGGAGGGCATGGGAGTAAAAGGGTTCTCTGCGACGCAGCCCGATGAGATCAGAAGTACGATAGAGGCCGCTCTCGAGGTGCCGGGGCCGGCACTTGTCGATTTCAGGATACCGCAGGACGCGCTTGTTCTTCCCATGGTCCCGCCCGGCGGAGCAATAGACAAAATGATTTTAAATTAGGGGGCATCAGAAATGAACAGCGACAAAACCAAGAAAGGCTACCAAAGAAGCCCTCATCGTGCACTGATGAAAGCATCAGGATATACGGACTGGGAGATAGAACGTCCGTGGGTCGGGGTGGCGAATTCGTATAACGCGATAATTCCGGGGCACGTCCATCTCAGGACGATCACCGAAGCTGTAAAAGCCGGCATATATGCGGCAGGAGGCCTCCCTATAGAGTTTCCTGTGATCGGGGTTTGCGACGGCATAGCGATGAACCACGAAGGGATGAAGTTCTCCCTTCCAAGCAGGGAACTGATAATGGACTCCATTGAAGTAATGGTGCGTGCGCATGCCTTTGACGGTCTTGTGATGGTGCCTAACTGTGACAAGATAATCCCAGGCATGGCTATGGCCGCCGCAAGGCTTAACCTTCCTGCCGTAGTGATATCCGGCGGTCCGATGATGGCAGGTAAGCTCAACGGCAAAACACTTGACTTGAACAGTGTCTTTGAGGGCGTCGGCATGAAAGCCGCAGGCATGATCACTGATGAGGGACTGCACGAGATAGAGGACAACGCATGTCCAGGCTGTGGTTCCTGCTCCGGCATGTTTACGGCAAATACTATGAACTGCATGATGGAGGCGCTCGGTCTCGGTCTTCCGGGCAACGGGACTATACCGGCGGTCCACGCAGGGCGGATCCGTCTCGCTAAGGATGCCGGCCGCGCAATAATGGCCCTGATCGAAAAGAACATCAGGCCGCGCGACATCCTCACTAAAGAGGCTGTCGACAACGCGGAAGCAGTTGATCTGGCGCTTGGCGGCTCGACAAACACATCTCTCCACCTTCCGGCGATAGCATGGGCGGCCGGCCTCAAGCTATCGTTGGATACTTTCAACGAAATTGGTTCAAGGGTTCCGCACCTGTGTTCTATGAGTCCCGGCGGTCAGCACCATATAGAGGACCTATGGGCGGCAGGCGGGATCCAGGGACTGATGGCAAGGCTCCTTGAAAAGCGGCTTATCAGCGGAGAGGCCATAACCGTAACTACCCGGACTGTGCGGGAAAACCTTAAAAACGCCGAAGTCGTAAATGACGAGGTGATCCGTCCCGTTGACAGACCCTATCACAAAGAGGGAGGTCTCGCTTTTATAAAAGGGACGCTTGCGCCTCTTGGGGCAATAGTAAAACAGTCTGCGGTGGCCCCTGAAATGCTTGTCCACAAAGGCCCCGCGCGCGTATTTGAATGTGAGGAGGACGCCAGCAAAGCCATCCTGAACAATGAAATAAGGGAGGGGGATGTCGTCGTTATTCGCTGCGAAGGTCCGAAAGGAGGCCCCGGCATGAGAGAGATGCTTACTCCGACTTCGGCCATAATGGGGCAAGGCAAGGGCAACTCAGTCGCTCTCATCACCGATGGGCGTTTCTCCGGTGCGACGCGGGGCGCTTCAATCGGCCATGTCTCGCCTGAGGCTGCAGATGGAGGGCCAATAGGACTTGTTGAGGAGGGCGATATGATCTCCATCGATATCCCGGGAAAAAGGCTTGATCTGATGGTAGGCGAAGAAGTCCTCGAGGAGCGCAGAAAGCATTTCGTCCCGCGGCTGCAGCCCACGGACAGCCCGTTCCTGGAACGCTACAGGGCATTTGTGACCTCCGGAGTTGAGGGCGCGGTACTCAAAAACAGTTTGAGCGAGGGCAAGGCCTAAAAGGCAAGCCGGAAGTTCACGAATTTTTTCAGGCCATAAATAATAATATTTTATAAAGCACATAATAAAAATAGGAGTGATGCAGGATGCAGATATATCTTGACGGTAAATTCTATAATGAGGACGAGGCAAAGATATCGGTATTTGACTCAGGGCTCCTTTACGGTGATGGTATCTTTGAGGGGATCCGTGCCTACAACGGGCGCGTTTTCCGCCTTGAGGAACATATAAACCGTTTTTACGACTCTGCCAAAGCGATCGCGCTCAAGCTCAAGGAGACTAAGCAGGAGATGTGCAAAATTGTCGCCGACACATGCGGCAGGAACAATATGAAGGATGCATACATCCGACTCATCGCGACACGGGGCTGTGGAGATATGGGACTTAACCCGGTTACTAAGAAGAATCCCACGATAATATGCATTGCCTGCCAGATCGCACTATATCCCGAGGAAGAGGTCCGCAAGGGGATAACGGTCATAGTTCCGCCTACCAGGCGCAACTATGGAGAAGTGCTTGCCCCGCAGATCAAGAGCCTTAATTATCTTCCGAGCATAATGGCTCGTCTTGAGGCCCATAACGCGGGGGCGGTCGAGGCCATCTGCATGTCGCGCGAGGGCTACGTGGCCGAGTGCACCGGAGACAATGTATTCGTTGTCAAGGACGGGATAGTCAAGACCCCGCATCCCGGTATCGGGATCCTTCTGGGGATCACGCGCAGGGCGGTTATAGAAATAGCCGAGAAGATGGGTCTGCCTGTCCAGGAGACGTTTATGAACCGTTTTGACCTTTACTCGGCTGATGAGATTTTTATCTCGGGAACTGCGGCTGAAGTCGTGCCGGTTGCAAAAATCGACGGGCGTGAAGTAGGAGAGGGCGGAATAGGTCCTATAACTGCGGAAATCAGGGACCGATATATCAAACTTGTCCGCGAGGAAGGTTATCCCATCAACTACTGAGGGCTGTCAAACGGCAAGACAGGGAGCAAAATGATGAGACATCCTGCTCCCTGTCTTGATTTCCGTCCTTTTATTCAATCCCTGTTGTCTATTACGCGCTTTGTCTTCTTTTCGCTTCTCGGCAGTTCGCCGAGAGCCTTGACTTCAGGTATGACCCTGATGCCAAGCCCTGATTTGCAGGCACGCTCGAGCTCTTTTGCCAGCTCATCGCGGTTTGTCCCGTCGTTTGCCTCAGCCTGGATTATCATGCGGTCGCGGAGGTCTTCGTTCTCAAGAATGATGCGGTATTCACTCGAAAAACCTTCGATGCTGCGCAGGATGTCCTCTACCTGTGCCGGATATATGTTTGTGCCCTTCACCTTGATCATGTCGTCGCTTCTGCCGACGATCCGGTCTAGCCGCGGGAACGGCGAGCCGCACGGGCATTCTCCCGGGATCATCCGCGAGATATCACGAGTGCGGTAGCGTATCAGAGGTGCCGCTTCCTTGCGGAAAGCCGTTATGACTATCTCTCCCTGTTCCCCTTCAGGCAGGACTTTGCCTGTGGCAGGGTCTATTATCTCGCAGTATATGTAATCGCTGAAGTAGTGCATACCGCAATGTTCCGCACAGTCTATGGCTATGCCTGGGCCATATATCTCGGTCAGCCCGTATATGTCGAAAAATTCGATGCCCAATGTCTGATATATACGCTCTCGGATCTTTTCGCCCCAGCGTTCGGAGCCGAAGATGCCTTTTATGAGATGTATATCGCTGCGCATACCGCGCCGGTCGACCTCTTCGGCAATCAGCAGGCCATACGATGATGTTCCCACGAGTACGCTTGTTTTGAGGTCGCGCATGAGCTGGAGCTGTCTGTCCGTGTTGCCGCTTCCAGTCGGCACCACCATTGCGCCGAGACGTTCCGCCCCGGCCTGAAAACCAAGCCCTGCGGTCCAAAGTCCGAAGCCCGGCGTTATCTGCACCCGATCTTCACGTGTGACTCCGGCAAACTGGTAGCAGCGCTCCATCATTACGGCCCAGTCTTCAATATCCTGTCTGCTGTACGGCAGGATAACCGGAACTCCTGTCGTGCCCGACGAGGAGTGGACGCGGATTATCTGGTCATTGGGCACGCAGAGCATCCCCATCGGGTATGCATCACGCAGGTCCTGCTTTGTCGTGAACGGCAGGGTTTCAAATTGTTCCTTTGTCATCATCGTGTCGACAGGAAGCCCGTCGTATTTCATCCGGTACATCGGGCTTGCCTTTGCCGCTCTTCTCACCTGGGCGAAACACTGATTTATGATCGTTAATTCATTCATGCTTCTCAACTCCGCTCTTCTGTTCTATCTCTTGCCTTTTCTTATTACATTCCCGACTTGTTGTCTCCGTCTTGCAGCTCTGCATGTTGGGCGAGAAATCAAATCCTGTCACTCCGGATGTGCAGAAACCGGATCAATCAGCAGTTGCACCATCGTTTTGCTTCTTTTATCCCAAGTTCGAATGCGCGCTCGTTTATCCCTAGCAGCTTAGGGCGGATGCACTCCTTCATAACCTCCCGTATCTCCGCCTCGCTGAACGGAAGGATTTTGGAGCCTATGCCGGCTCCCAGGATCACAAGATTCAGAGCCCTTGAGTCTCCCGCTTCCAGTGCAAGCTGAGCTCCGTTGAGAAAAACTCCGTTGGGGATGTTTTCCTTAAGTATCGCGAGATATTCGTCGCAGAGGTATTTACCCTGCTTCAGCGCGACGTTGGTCGGAATAATGCAGTCCATGTTGATCACACCGGCTGCATTTGCAGCGAGTCTGGGAATCTGACGCGCTGCCTCGGCAGGCTCGAAGCCGAGCAGGATGTCTGCGTGGCGGAGCGGAATGACAGGAGAGACGTCCTCTGCGCCGATGCGCAGGTGGCTGGATACGGCGCCTCCGCGCTGGGCCATGCCGATGGTTTCGGATGTGCGCACAAAGAGCCCCTTTTTCCCCGCAGCTTCGGAGAGTATCTTTGAAGCTAGCAGTGTCCCCTGACCGCCGACTCCGGCTATTATTATGCTCTTAAACATTGCGGTCGCCTCTCTTTATGGCTCCCACAGGGCAGACATTCGAACATAGAGAGCAGTCTGTGCAGAGCGATCCATTGATAACGACCTTGCCATTTTCATCAGGTGTCATTGCGGGACAGCCGAGCTGTTTTATGCATTTAAGGCAGCCTATGCAGGAACTGTTGACCCTGTGGACTGTTTCAGGTCTTTTCATCTGGAATATACATGGCGCTTTTGTGATTACCGCGGAAGGGCCGCAGAAATCGACGGCCTCCCTGAAAGCAGCAACCGCGGTTTCGTAGTCGAACGGGTCGACAGTCGCTATATGTTCTACTCCGCATGCCCGGAGTATTGTCTCTATGCTGAGCGCTTTTGCGGGTTTGCCCATCGCAGTCCTGCCTGTTCCCGGGTGGGGCTGATGTCCTGTCATCGCTGTCGTGTGGTTGTCAAGCACAACAAGGGTGATGTCAGTATTCTGGTAGACGGCGTTTATTATCCCCGGGATCCCTGTGTGGAAGAATGTGGAATCGCCGGCAAAGGCTATGCACTTTGATCCAGGCTCAGCCAGTGCGAGCCCCTGTGCTACCGTGATGCCTGCTCCCATGCACAGGCATGTGTCGACCATATTGAGGGGAGCTGCGTTGCCAAGTGTGTAGCAGCCGATATCTCCGCAGTAGATGGCTTTTTTGACGTCTTTTGTCGCAACCTTGACCTCGTAAAAAGACGCGCGGTGCGGACAGCCTGCGCAGAGCACAGGCGGCCGTTTCGGGAACTCGGGGAGCACCGAAGCCGCTTCTTCCTCAGCTTTTATTCCGAGGTATGAGAAAAGAGCTGACTTGACTGACTCAAAACAATATTCCCCGTTCCACGGAAGGAGCCCCGTACGTTTGCCTAGTATGGGTACACGCCCCGCGGATTGTATAAGCAGCTGTTCCTCAACTACCGGATCCAGCTCTTCAAGCACAAGGACAGATTCTACAACAGAGAGAAATTCTTCTGTGATTTTCTCCGGCATCGGATAGGGAGTCCCCACCTTAAGGAGAGTCACGTCAAGGCCGAATTCGCCTATGACCTCCTTTGCGTATAGGTACGATACGCCTGAGACTGCGACTCCTTTTGTGCCGCCCGAAAATAATCTGTTGAATTTAAGATCGCTGAATTTATCCGACATCATCCTCTGTTTGGCCTCGAGCTCTCCGTGTTTTTTATATGATAAAGCAGGAAATATCGTCCATTCAGGTCTCTTTTCAAAGCCCGATACGGGTTTTAATGCCGGAACTTCTCCCAGCATAACGGTCGCGCTTGCATGACATACCCTTGTGGTAGGGCGCAGGATAACAGGGATTTGAAATTCTTCCGAAAGGTCAAACGCCGCCTGTACCATCTCATAAGCTTCCTCAGGTGAGGATGGGTCAAAGACAGGGAGGTTTGCATGCTTAGCGAAATGCCTTGTATCCTGCTCGGTCTGTGAGGACCACGGTCCCGGATCGTCGGCCACCGCGACCACCATGCCTCCGTTTATTCCTATGTAGGCGAGGCTCATGAGAGGGTCCGTTGCCACATTAAGGCCGACCTGTTTCATCGTCACCATTGAGCGTGCGCCGGCGTATGCTGCGCCCGCGGCAACTTCAAGGGCGACCTTTTCGTTCGTTGACCACTGCACATTGATGTTTGGGTCCTTTTCGTTGATGAGAGTTTCTATTATCTCCGTCGAAGGTGTGCCCGGATAGCCTGAAACAACCCTTACTCCGGCTTTTATCGCGCCGAGGGCTATTGCTTCGTTGCCCATGCAGACTCTGTTCGCCATTTCGGAATCCCCCTTCTGATAACTCTTAAAGAAACGCTGAATGATCACACATACAAGAAATAACGGTAGAACCATATTATGCCTGCGCCGCGCGCCCGGTCCAGGGCCTATGCATTAAAAGGGATCCCCTTAAAAAAGAGCCCTGTCTCATATATAAAAGACAGGGGCCCCTATGTGTGCAACAATGCAATGCGCAAATAATCTCTGCTCACAAATGTTCCTGATCTATTCTATATTCTGTCCTGAACTCTTCTTTTTTGCGGAAAAGGCTGCCCTCTTCCTTCCGCAACTCTTTATACCATGAAATGCAATAATGTCAAGGTTACAGCAGCTCCCTCTTTAACTTATGATAACTTTGACAAAGCTTTGGCACATAGAGAATCCATGCCGGTCAAATTTGGGCGCTGATATGTTTTACTATCCCACTAAGCCATCAGGCTGATGGTTTTACGGAATCTATTCAGCGCAATTCCGAAAATTACGGCCGCTATCACCGCCATCGCAAGAAAATTTGGCCACACGTCCTCAATACCGGCACCACGGAAAAGAATACCCTGCCCGACAGTAACGAAGTGAGTGCTTGGCGCGGCCAACATCACTTTCTGTACAAACACCGGCATGCTTTCGCGTGGGGTCAGGCCTCCCGAAAGCATCTGCATCGGGAGCAGGATCAGCAATGCAAGCATTCCGAACTGAGGCATTGAACGTGCTATAGTGGCCATAAAAATTCCCATTGAAGTTGTTGCGACAATGCACAGAGCTGCTGCACAAAGAAAAAGTAATACAGAACCATGGACCGGAACATTTAAGAATCCCTGTACAACGATCTTCAGCGATAATCCTGCGCTGATTATAACGACCAGCCCCATGGACCAGATCTTGGAAAGCATTATTTCTGTCGGTGTGACCGGCATTACCAGCAGATGTTCAATTGTGCCGTGCTCACGTTCGCGTATCAGGGCTGCTCCTGCAAGTATGATTGAGAGCATGGTAAGTCCGTTTATAATTTCTGCTAATGCTCCGAACCAGCGCTGCTCAAGATTGGGATTGAAACGCATGCGAAGCGCAAGGCTCACCTTTGGTTCTGCATTTATCCTGTAGCCCCGAACGAACTCACTGATTTCGTCTGCGACCATCTGCTGGATATAACCGCTTCCTGTAAATGCCTGAGTCATGCGGGTGGCATCCACGTTAAGCTGGATCGCCGGCGATTTCCCTGCAATCAAGTCGCTCTGGAAATCAGGCGGGATATCCAGTGCGAATGTGTATTTACCGTCGTCCAAGCCTGGATCTACCTCTGAAAAGGGGATCAACACAGGAGATTTAAATTGCGGATGATAGAAGATGGAGATGATGCGGTTTGAGAGGGCGGAATCATCCTCGTCTACTATGGCTATAGGAACATTGTGCAGTGTTTCAGGCATCGCAGTCGCTGCAATATATATCTGACCGGTGAACATGTAGATGATCAGAAACAGCATCATCGGATCCCGTGCGAGGCTCCAGAGTTCTTTAATTCCCAGACGATAAATATTTTTTACACTTGGCATTTTCAGGACTCCTGTTTTTTAAGAAGCAATATCGAAATGGTCATTATAACCGGCACTGCGAGCAAAATGGGCCACAAATACGGGCAAAGGCTGGAAAAGCCCAGAGCTTTATTGAACACTCCCCGGCAGATGTTAAGGTAATAGGTCGCCGGATAAATTTGCCCGATATAAAGTCCTATTCCCTCAAGGGAGGAAATAGGGTTTATGATCCCGGCATACTGGATTGTCGGGATCATGGTAATTATTATTGACATGAACATAGCTGCTATCTGGCTTTCTGTTAACGTTGAAGAAAACAAGCCAATGCCTGTGGAAAATATGACAAAGAGCAGCGTTCCTATAGTCATCGTCAGCAGGCTGCCTTTTATCGGCACGTCAAATACCGTGACTGCCAGGAGAGTCATCATTGCGAAATTCAGCATTGCTATGGCTATATACGGCAGCTGTTTGCCTATAAGGAATTCGGCGCGGCTGACCGGTGTGACATAGAGGTTGACAATAGAGCCCATCTCTTTCTCTCGTACGACCGACAGCGCAGTGAGCATTGCCGGGATCATAAGAAGCAGTAATGGAAAGACTGCCGGCACCATTGCGGGAAGGCTCTTTACATCCGGATTGTATCGGAACCGGGTTTCAATTGCGGCCGTACTGGCCGCGGCTGTCTGTCCGGGCTGTCTCCTTGCCATATCTTCAAGCCAATTCCGGTGCATGCCCTGTACGTAACCACGCACTGTCTCTGCGCGCATAGGCATAGCTCCATCCGCCCAGGCTCCTATCTGTACATTTTTCCCGTGTTTCACATCGCGGGAAAAATTTGGCGGTATTTCTATGGCCATAGTGAGTTCACCGGAGACCATGCGCCGTTCCAGTTCCGCATAATTTGTGATCGGCGGATTTTCTGTGAAGTATCGTGAGCCGGAAAGGTTCAGCGCATAATTCTGGCTCAGTACTGTCTGGTCACGATCAAGCACTGCGTAGGACAAGTCCTCGACATCCAGGCTTATACCATAACCAACGACAAACATGAGGATCAGCGTGCCAAACAGCGCCATTATCCCGCGAGCAGGGTCACGCGTTATTTCCAGTGATTCGTGCAGACAGTAGCTCCACGCCCGCTTCCAGTTAAACCAACGTTTATAGCCTGGGGGGCTGTCTTTCTGGTTAGGAACTTCTGCGCGCTCTCTCTTAACAGGAGAAGCAGAAGGAACGGCCTCATCATCTGAGATCGCCTCTTTAAGGTAATGAATGAAAGCTTCTTCCAGAGTTGCGGCGCCGCTTTTACTGACCAGATCAGCAGGCACGTCGGTAACAAGGACTTTTCCCGCGTGCATAAGGGAGATGCGGTCACAGCGTTCCGCTTCATTCATAAAATGAGTGGAGACAAATATCGTGACATGGTCGTTGCGTGAAAGGTCTATCATCAATTGCCACATAGTATCACGTGCAATTGGATCCACTCCTGAGGTCGGTTCGTCAAGAATGAGAAGTTCGGGTTTATGCACCATTGCCACAGCGAGTGAAAGGCGCTGGCGAACCCCAAGAGGCAGATTATTCGGCATCGCGGATAGGACTTCTCCAAGTCCAAAACGTTTAACCATTTCGTCGATCCGCCCGGGAATTTCCTCTTCGGGTACTTTGAAGAGCCGTGCGTGCAGCACGAGGTTCTGATAAACGGATAGTTCCGTATAGAGGGAAAAAAGCTGGGACATGTAGCCCACACGGCGGCGAGTGTCAATGTTTTTCGCACTGACCTTGCGCCCGAAAAGAGAGGCCTGGCCTTCTGAAGGCTGCAGCAACCCGGTCAGCATTTTCATGGTGGTGGTTTTGCCGCATCCATTTGAGCCCAGGAAGCCGAACACTTCTCCGCGGGCAATCTTCAGACTTACGTGGTCAACGGCAACGAATTTACCGAAGCGCATGGTGAGGCCTATTGCATCAATGGCATTTTCGGTATTTTCGTCCATAACAAGAGGCGGAATGACAACCTCGCGGTGATCCTTGCGTTTTTCTTCGGGCAGCAGGGCAATGAAAGCTGTGTCCAGAGAACTGGATTTTGTACGCTCAAGCAGTTCATCAGGTGTTCCGGTAGCCAGGACCTTCCCGGAATCCATAGCGATGAGCCAGTCGAAGCGCTGAGCCTCGTCCATATATGCAGTTGCAACAATCACGCTCATTCCGGAACGTTCGCTCCGTATGCGGTTTATGAGGTCCCAGAACTGCGAACGTGCAAGGGGGTCCACGCCAGTAGTCGGCTCATCCAGAATAAGAAAGTCGGGATCATGTATCAGCGCGCAGCACAGTCCAAGTTTCTGCTTCATTCCGCCGGACAATTTGCCTGCGGGGCGATCCATAAAGTTTGTCAGGTTCGTGCTTCGGCATAGCTCGTCTATGCGGCTCCGACGTTCATCCGCGTCTTGGCCGAACAGCCTGCCGAAAAACTGGAGGTTCTCCTCTACAGATAGTGTTGGAGCAAGATTTCTTCCGAGACCCTGGGGCATGTACGAGATACGGTTGCAGACATCATCGCGATGGTGTTTGCTGGCCATATCACCGCCCAGCACCATTATCTGTCCCTGTTGGATCGCCCTTGCGCCTGAAAAAAGAGACAGCATAGTGGATTTGCCGACCCCGTCCGGTCCGATCAGTCCAACCATGCAGCCTGCAGGAATTTTTAGTGAAACATTGTCCAGTGCAAGTGTTTTGCCATAATGCAATGAAACTTCAGTCATGCTGGCAACAGGGGCTGAGATCTTCTGGTCGGGGCTCATTTTTTCACCGTGATTTCCATATCTGCCGGCCATTTATCTTCGGGATTCAATTTGATCCATGCCACGCCGGGAAGCCCTGTCTTGACCATTTTTATGTGTTTCTCCAGAAGTTCCGGGGAAATTTTTGCCTTGACTTTGAACATCAGTTTTTGCCTTTCACTGGCGGTCTCAACAGTTTTTGGTGTGAACTGCGCAACGCTGGCGACAAAAGAGACCTTTGCCGGGATGACACTGTCAGGCGCTGCATCGAGTATTATTCGAACGTCGCTTCCGAGCGCGACCTGACCTGCTATTGTCTCAGGAAGGAAAAAGGTCATATATACATCACTGAGATCGACCAGGCTGAGGACTGTTCCTCCTGCCGGCAGGACCTCTCCGGGTTCTGCAATGCGATATTGTATGCGGCCGTTACGCGGGGCCTTCAGATGGCTGTCTTCTATATCAGCCTCTATGCGGGCAACAGTGGCTTGGGCGGCAGCCACACCGGATATGGAGTTGACGACCTGGGCCTCGGCTGCATTTACAGCTGCTTTAGCAGCTATGACCTGGGACTGTGCAGAAACAAGCTGAGCCTTTTTGCCGTCGAATTCCGAGGTCATATTATCGAATTCCTGAACAGATATTACATGTTCCTCCATCAGAGCTTTAGAACGCACATAGCGTGTTTGGACTCCGTAGAGTTCGCTTTCGCGCTGTTTAACAACTGCCTCCGCCGTAGCAACGTCGCCTTTTCGCACGGCGACCTGAGCTTTGGCTTCGGCAACCGCAGAGACAGCCTGCTCCTTTTTGGCCAGAGCTTCATTGCGCTGTGCCTCTAGCACTTCGACCTGCATCTTTGATAACAGTTGACCGGCTTTTACGAAATCTCCTTCGTCTGCCATTATCTCAACCACTCGTCCTCCCAGTTTTGTCGCAATATTTATCTCGGTCGCCTCGATGCGGCCGTTGCCACTGACAAGGCCCGCATGATCGTTTGAGGGCCTCAGGATCATCCACCCCGCTGCCGCTGCTGCCACGGCAACAGCTGCCACGGCGGCCCAGATAAAAATTTTTCTTTTTCTTTTTGGCGTTACAGCGTTTAGTATTTCAGGCTTAGACATTTATAAGCTGTTCCCCTTTCAGCAGAAAACTTTCAAAAGCACTCTTAAAATTCACCCATGGCATAAAGCAGGTCGGCATAGGCAGTTCTGGCTTCTGCAACCGCATTTGTCCTTGCGTTTCTCGTGTCGGTCATGGCAAGACGTGCATCCAGCACGTCGATGTTAGTGCCCATCTGATTCTGATAACGCTTCATGGCCATGCGGTAATCCTCCTCGGCCTGGACCACAGAATCTTCCGCAACTTTGACCCTCTGGATGGCTGAATCAAGGGTTACACTCGCCCTGGATACCTCCAGCCCTATCTCGCGCTTCAAATCTTCAATGCGATATAATAATTCTTCAGCCGCTCCCTGTGCCTCCACGACCTGTCCGTGGACTTTCCCTGAATCGAACAGCCTGAGTTCGGCAGCGATCCCTATACTCAATTCGTCCTCTTCTGAAGGGAATATATTATCATCGGTAACACGGGCCTGTGCAGAAAGCTCAACCTGCGGCATGACCTGTCCTTTGACAGCCTTTACGGTCTGGAGTGCGGCTTTTCTGGATGCCTCGAGACCTTTCAGTTCGGGTCTCAGCTCCAAAGCCCTTCCCAGAGGGTCTTCTGGAACAGGGAATTCCTCAAGGTTGAAATCTCCGGCCGTAACATTGTAATTTCCCTCCAGTGTCTGTCCCGTTATTCTCTCGAGCTGTTTCCAAGCCACCTTGACGTTGCTTTCTGCCCGAATTAACTCCAGCCGGGCCGAGGAAACCGAGACCTGGACCCTCAGGACCTCGTTCTTGGCAACGACGCCTGTGCGATAAAAAATTTCTACCTGCCGGAGATGTTCCTTGGCAAGATTAAGGGCCTCTGCTGCAACCTGAGCGCTGGAAACCGATTTCTGCAGTTCGTAAAAGGCGATGCGGACTCCGTTCTCAACCTGCTGGACAGTACGGTCCAGCTCTGTTTTTCTGGCGGTCACAAGCAGTTTTTCTGTTTGCGTGCGCGCAGAGAGGGTCCCGCCGCTATAAAGGACCTGGGTCAGGTTCAGCGCGGCACTGTAGGTTTCTTCATATCCCATGGGTACAATGCCGATCCTGGTTTTACCATCAGGAGCAAAGGCGTAAGCAGAAGGCGTTTCGTTCAGTTTTTTATACCCAAACGATCCGTAGAGTTGAGGCATCTGGTTTGATCTTGCCTGTATCAGGCGTCCCTCTTGTTGACGTACGCGAGTATCAGCGGCAAGAATGAGAGGATTGGCTTTCCGTGAAAGAACCAATAGTTTCTCGAGAGTAAGTGTTTCAGCGCAATCGGCCCCAGTGGCTATAAGTCCTATAGTGAATACCGCGATGCAGACAACCGTGAAATATGATTTGGTGAACAGGTTATTTAACTTCATTGGACACCTTCTCTTCATAAAATAACATTGCTGACAGAAATCCCCCATATATAAAAGAAGCCCGGACCTTGAAGAATATATATAGAATCACGGACTGAAAAACAAAAGTTAAACTTCAAACTGTTTACATTATATCATAATTTCCCGGCTAAATTCACTGCTGTCCAAAATAGCAAAAATCTAAAAAATAAGATCCGGTTATAGAAAAGTTTTTCAATGGAATATCGGATAAAATTAAAATCATGTTGCCAATATGATATTTGAGCTAATTTATGTTGCTATAACTACTTGAATAGCCACTTATAAAAATCTATATCGGACATGTTTGAGTTATAATATAATAATGAAAGTTTCTCCGTTTTTCCTATGGAAGAGGTTCTCCTTTTTTGTTGATTTAATGAGATATGAAACGGTCATCTCAGCTCAGCATATTATTTTATAGGGTAGGGGGGTATATGGTATGTATAAAAGATTCATAGAAATCATGGACAGTTGCGGCTGTCTTGCCGGCAGCAGAATCGTGGTGGCAGCGGCAGACAGCGAAAGCGTTGAAGCCGTTCGTCTCGCAGTGGTGCGCGGCCTTGGGCATGCGACGCTTGTCGGCGATGAAAACGTCATCGTTCCGGCAGTAAAAAAAGATGGGATTGAGGATAAGGTTGATGTCATCCATGCGGCCACGCCGGCGGAAGCGGCGGCAAAAGCGGTGAGGTGCGTTCGCGAAGGGAGTGGCGATGTTCTGCTAAAAGGCCTTGTTAACACTTCGGACTTTCTTCACGAGGTGCTCAACAAGGAATCCGGGCTGAGGACAGGACGCCTTTTGAGTCATCTTGCAATCATGGAGATTCCAGGAGAGAACCATCTTTCATTCTGCTCGGATGGAGGCTTCAATGTAGCACCGAACCTTGAACAGAAAAAACAGATACTGCGCAATGCGCTTGAGGCTATCCACGCTCTTGGTTACGAGCATGTAAATGTTGCATGCCTTGCCGCCAATGAGAAAGTAGATCCGCACGTTCCTGCGACAGTAGATGCGGCGGGGCTCGTTGAAGCTTGGCGTAACGGTGAGTTTGACGACCTTCCGTGCACATGCACAGTCGAGGGCCCTATGGCCATAGATGTAGTTGCATCGAAAAAGGCCGCGGAACACAAGGGCATAAGGAGTGAGATAGCAGGAAAAGTGGATCTTACGATCGTACCGAACATCGAATGCGGCAACGTCCACTGCAAAACGCTCGTACACTACTGCCACGCTGATATGGCCGGCATAGTGCTTGGCGCTATGGTCCCGATCATACTTGTATCACGCTCGGATCCTGCTGAGACGAAGTTTCTCAGTATGGCAGTCTCTTGCATAATCTCTGGAGGGATGAAATAGATCATGTTCAGCATACTTTCGATAAACCCGGGCTCCACATCTACGAAAATAGCCTGTTTCAATGACGAGGAGCTTATCTTTGAAAAGAACATCCCGTTAAGTGACAAGGAGCGCGCCTCCTTCCCATCTGTTCTTGATCAGCTTGACCGACGGTTTGAACTTATTTCGGAGGCACTTGGCGCAGCCGGTTTTACGGATGGCAGGTTTGACGCCGTAGTAGGACGCGGAGGGCTAATCGCACCGGTCCCGAGTGGTACATACGTCGTCGGAGACAGCATGGTGAGCTATCTCAAAAAAGCCCCGCGCGGCGAACACGCGTCGAACCTTGGGGCGCTTCTTGCCCGTAAATTCGCCAGGTTGTCCGGTTGTCCGGCGTACATAGTCGACCCTGTTTCGGTAGATGAACTCTCTGACGTGGCCAGGATATCAGGTGCGCCTGAGATGGAGCGCACAAGCCTTGTCCATGCGCTGAACCATAAAGCGGTGGCGCGCAAGGTCGCGGCTAAGCTCGGTAAGAAATATGAGGACTGCCGTTTTGTAGTTGCTCACCTTGGTACCGGGGTGACTCTGGGAGTGCACTGTAACGGACGTATTATAGATGTCAGCGGAGCTAAGGCTGAAGGGCCCTTTTCACCGGAGCGTGCCGGCGGACTTCCTGTCGAAGGGGTTATCGACCTCTGCTTCAGCGGTCGCTATACAGAAGATGAACTTAAGAAGAAACTCCTCTCTGGCTGGGGGTTTGTCGCATATCTGGGGACACGTGACCTGCGTGAGATATTTAAAATGGCCGAGACCGACAAAAAAGCGGAGATAGTACTTGAAGCGTTTGTCTATCAGGTGGCCAAAGGTATCGGGGAGTTCTGTACTGTGCTGGATGGCGACATTGATGCGATAATCATCACCGGAGGCATGGCACATTCGGAACGTCTCATGGAAATGCTGCTGAAAAAAATAAAATTCCTTGCCCCTATAGAGATCGTCCCCGGAGAAGATGAACTTGCGGCTCTGGCAATGGGTGCGCTGCGGGTCCTTAAAGGGGAAGAGCGGCCGCGCAGCTATCCTGATGGAAAATATGTTTAGGTCAAACTACAGCGATGCTACGATACGGTATGCCGAGTCAGGTTTTATAACCACGGTACATTTATAAATTTTGGTTTCATTGATATTACTGTCCCGTCACTGTACCGCATGACTTATGATATGAACATATAATACAAAAGGGGGGCGTTTTCAATGAGATTCAGAAAGAGACCCGGATTTTGTCCGCCCTGACTGCTTATACTTCCGTTTGTGGCAGTTGCCGCAACTATACCTTGGATTGTATTCCAAATTAAAAAAATATCCGAACGTTTTAAAAGATGAAGGGAGGGAATGTCTATGTTTATGAGGAAAATTTCAAGGGATGACCTTGTAAAAAGCAAGAAAAGATTTTACTGGACCGGTGCAATTATGCTGGTAATTGGTTTCTTTTCGCTCTCGATGCCGTTGCTTGCTTCCTTTGCGGTCGAAGCGCTTGTGGGCTGGCTGCTTCTTGCTGTCGGTATAGGCGAGGGCTGGAGCGCGTTCAGATGTTTTCGGGACGGTGATAATCCATGGCAGCAGTTGTTCATGGCAGTTATATCATTTGCTGCCGGACTGATATTCCTGCTTCATCCTCTGGCCGGAGTAATGACGCTGAGTATCCTGCTTTCGGCCTACTTTATGGTTGACGGGATAACGAAGGTGATCGAATATTTCAGACTTCGTCAGATCAGAGGCTCAGTCTGGATCCTTATCTCAGGTATACTTGGTATAGTCCTGGCGTTCATGATGTGGAAAAACTTTTTTACCGGAGCCTCGATAATTGGGATAATTTTAGGAATTGACCTTATTTTCAGCGGAATAAGCTTGATACTGCTTGGCAGGGGTTGTTCGGAAGCATCCAAAAACTGCGAGTTATAATTTTTCATACCTGATAAAACTCCATAAGGGCAGGACCGGCTTGATCGTCAGGTCCTGCCCTTATGATTTGCAATCAGCTCAAATACAGCAGATGCAGGCGGACGAAGTGGAAAAATTCCTCTCCTTAGTCTCAATCAAAAAGAGAGGCCCAATAGCCGAATGAATCAGACATTATAAGCAGGCCTGCGATGACGAGTATTATGCCCGAGATAAACTTTATTTGTTTTCCATGTTTTTTGAGCCATTGGAAAACTCCTTTGATGTTTGTAAAGAAGATCGCAGCAACAACGTAAGGAATGCCCAGCCCCATGGAGAAAACGAAGAGATAGAAAATACCTTGGAACATAGTTTTGCCATTGCCGGCAAGCATTAATGCTGATCCGAGGAATGGACCAAGACATGGGGTCCAGCCCAGAGAGAAAGCGGAGCCGAACAGTATCGCGCCGAAGAATCCCCTGCGCTGGACCTTGATGTCGAGTTTTTTTTCAATATCAAGGAAATCTATCGTAAAAACACCGAGAAAGTGCAGCCCGAATATAAATATTACAAGGCCGCTCAGCCTCTGGAGCAGGAACCTGTGTGCGCTCATCAAGGAACCTATTGCGGTAGCCGTAGCTCCGAGTGCCATAAATATCAGAGTGAAGCCGCAGACAAAGCCTATAGTGTTGACAATGCTTGCGCGGCGTCCGTTCTCTGTCTCTGCCGCAAGGTACATAAGGTATATCGGCAGCATGGGGAGCATACAGGGTGATATGAAAGCAAGCAGCCCCTCCAGAAAGAGAAAGGGGATATCCGCCGTCAAGTTTATTGTGCCTCCCGCACTAGCTTCATTACGGCTTCTTTTGTCGTTCCGCCTATTATCTGTCCGCGTACGAAGCCTTTTGCGTCGATGACATAGGTCGTAGGAAGGTACTGAATTGAGTAAATCCCTGCTGCCGTACCTTTTTCATCAAACAGGACCTTCATGCCATACTTATTCTCCTTAATAAATCCTGTCGCAGTTTTCTTTGTCTCCCGTCTGCCGTCCGTCATGTTGACCGCCAGCAGCACAACTTCGCCGGACTTCTTGAATTCTTTGTCCATATCGTTGAATTCAGGCATTTCGGCTTTGCACGGCGGACACCACGATGCCCAGAAATTAAGGACTACGACCTTTCCCTTGTAATTATCAAGGGAGACGGATTTGCCATCGAGATCCATGAGCGTAAAATTTTTCGCCTTTGCGTTGTTCTCAAGAGCGGGAACTGCTGCGGCAAAGCCGAGCAGGGCAATGACCATTATCAGAAATACGACATATTTCTTTTTCATCGCTGTCACCTCATATCGCTTAAAATTTAGTAACTCAACTTTCCCACCGTCTTTCCCGCATGCTTTTGAGCGGGGATCCAGGAACTTCAATATTTTAGAGCCACTGGTTCTCCGCTGAATAACATACAGAGAAGACGAAAAACAGAGGTTTTGGATCCACTAGCAGCAAGAGGTGGGAAAGTTTGAGTTAGTAATATATTATGTGATTCTATAAGATAAATGACACGATGTAATAAGCGATACCACTTATTTTTAAATCTGCTGAAATAATTATGTAATTTGGACTGTACCTTGACAATACGTTGCATAAACTGCTATTTTATTTAGCGTTATTTATAATTTATTGGGAGGGGTTTTTATGCCATTTTACAAGATCAAAAACAGGACACGTTCATGGGATGGGGAGCCGATAGGGATACTTATCCTTGACGCGGCATACCCGTGTGTACCCGGAAACGTAGGCAATGCGACCACCTACCCATTTCCGGTGCGCTACCATGAGGTCAGAGGCGCATCTATAGAAAGGCTGCTCAATCAATGTGACCCTTCACTCCTTGAACCGTTTCTGGACGGAGCTCGCAAGCTGGAAGCAGAAGGGGTACGCGCCATCACGGGAGCATGCGGTTTCATGGCGCTCTTCCAGCAGGAGATAGCCGATGCGGTAGATATCCCTGTCTTTATGTCAAGTATGCTTCAGGTCCCGTTCATCGCACGCACGCTGAAAAGGGGACAGAAAGTCGGAATAATTTCCGCCAACGCCTCCGTAATGACAGAGCAGCATCTGCGTAACGTCGGTATCACGGCAGACATCCCGATTGTTCTTTACGGCATGGAGGACAAGTATGAGTTCCGCTCATCCGTACTTGAGGAAAAGGGCACCATGGACACGGATGTAATAGAAAAAGAAATTCTTGAAGTCTGTGACCAGATGCTTAAGGATCACCCAGAAGTTGCTGCTATAGAGCTTGAGTGCAGCGATCTCCCCCCGTTTGCCGCCGCTGTCCACGAACATACGGGCCTGCCTGTATTTGATTTCATCACTATGATAAGGCATATGGAATCAGCCCTGGACCCGACGAGGTATGTCGGCAATCAGTATCATATGTAATAATCGCTGACTGATCGTGAAACTTATGATGTCATTTGTTGCTGTATCTGGTTTTAATGAATCCCTCCATCTCAGTTATTATCATCCCTGCGATTATCAGCAGACCGCCGAATGCACCCTGGAGATGGAACGGATCCTGCCCGCTTATGACAGCTACAAGGTAGCCGAAGAATCCTTCAAGCGAGAAGATAACGGCGACATGTGTCTCATGTGTGATGCGCTGTGCTTTCAGCTGGATAATGAAGCAGAGTATAGTGTTGCCGAGTGATACAAAGAGCAGTGTTGTCCATATTTTCACGGAGAATGATGCTATGTCGGGTATCGGTTCGAAAATGAGCGCTATTGCTGTCATCACAAGAGCGAGCATTATTATGTGAAGAGCCACGAGTCGGATAGGTTCGACGCGTCTTGCGCAGAAGCCTGCTGCGAGTACCTGTAATGCGTAAAAAATAGCCATGATGAAAGAGAGAAAGTCTCCAAAGTTGAATCCCATGCCCGGGGTGAAGCCCATTACGAGAAGCCCTGTCGTTGTTACGACTGCACCGGCGAATATCCAGCTGCTGGGCTTCTTTTTATAAATTGCCCATACCAGGAGCGGAACCATAATGACGTTCAGTCCTCCGATAAAGGCCTGTTTGCTTGCCGTGCTGTAAAACAGACCAAACGTAAGTGAGATGAATGTGCCTGTAAGCACGGCAGTGAGAAGGGACGACGTTACCCAGTCCTTTTTCGTCGCAGAGATTATTTTTTTGGGGAACATGATTATCAGGAAGAATGAACTGAGCAACATTCGCAATGCGACAGCCCATAGCGGCGTTATCTCGCGAGCCAGCAGAGCGCTCATAGGTATCCCTGCGCCCCATATGAAGGCAACTAGGACGAGCATCATATCTGCTGTAAGTATCTGTCTGTTTGTGTAAGTTTCCATGCTATCGATCATTAAACGACCCCCTGATTTTTCAGCGCGATCTGTATGCTGTTATCCAGCCTGTCAATCTTTTTCATAAAGTAAAAAGCTATTACTGAACAGCACGTGCCGCAGATGAAAAGCGACCAGTCAGTACCCAGCAGGTCGCCGATTTTACCGGAAAGCAGGCTGCCAAACGGAGGGATCCCGATTATAGCAAAAGTATACAGTGCCATGACGCGGCTTCTGCTTTCGTCCGGAAACATTGACTGGATAAGTGTGTTGCATGCTATTGTACTTGTGACCATGCAGAATCCAACCGGAGCCGCGAGTATAATTCCAAAGAATATATTGCGGGACAAAGAAAACAAAAGCACGGAGAGGCCGAAACCGATGCACATTCTCGTACACAGCCATGCGAGTTTTGCGGTTGATTTGAGAGACGCCAGAAGAAGCGAACCGGCAAGCGCGCCTATTGCCACTCCCATAAGCAGCAGGCCGAGGGTCATAGAAGTACCTCCAAGGACGCTCTTTGCCATCGCAGGCATGAGGACGATGCTGGGAAACGAAAAAAAACCCGTTATCGCGATCAGGATCAATAAATAACGGCTTGGCGCGAAATCATTCACGATCCTCAATCCCTCGAGAGTGTCGGCTATAGGGGTGTTTTTACCTCCGGTCCTGCCTATAGGAGGACGTTTCATCTTCATCATCTTTACAGCTATCATCGTTGTAGAATATGCAAACCCATTGATAAGAAAACAGACGCTCTCTCCGACGGCGTGAATAACAAAGCCTCCGATGGTAGGGCCGACAAGCCGCGCCGCGTTGAAAACAGCTGAGTTCAATGCGACTGCGTTTGAGACGTCCTCCTTTCGGTCGACCATATAGGATACGAGCGAATAGCGGCAGGGGAGTTCAAACGAATCTATCAGGCCAAGCATGAAGCTCATAAAGACTACTATATGGAACGTAACAAGGTCGGTGAACGTGAGAAAGGCAAGTATCATGGCGATGATCATGCATCCCGCCTGGCAGAAAAAAAGGGTCCTGCGCAGATCCCAGCGTTCGATGAGCGCGCCTGCAAAAGCAGTGAAAAAAAATATAGGAATAGATGCGGCGAAATCCATTATACCGAGAGCGCTGTTTGATCCCGTGAGCCGGTAAATAAGCCATCCCATTGCGACGCGGTGCATCCACAGTCCGGTCAGCGATATTGTCTGGGCTGTGAAAAATATGCGGTAGTTTCTGCTGCGAAGCGCACGTAAGGCATGCGGGATAGTGAAGTTCATGATGGCCCTTTAGAGGCTCACTGTTACGGAGCCTGCGATTATCAGGATCACTCCGCACCACTGGAGAGGGCGGAGGCGCTCCTTGAGCACAAAATGTGCGAAGAGGGCCGCCATAAAAGGGCTTGTGGAAGTTATCGCTGTTACGATAGCCACAGGCATGACCCTTATGCATGATGAATACATAATAGAACCCAAGCACAGACCAATGACCGCCGCGCTAAGGAAGTATATCCAGCCTGCCTTTGGCACATCTTTAAGAGGCATGATAGATTTGGGCGAGAATATATGCAGTGCAAAACGATAGCCCCAGGCAAGCAGGACAAGAGCAGCCGCACGGTAAAAAGTGATCTCGACCGCACCTAACCCTGATTCTATCATTGCAAGCTTTGTCAGCGGAGCGCCGAGTGCCCAGGCTCCCCCGGCGCAGATCGCCAGAAGGAAGCCCCTCATGAGCCGCGACATTCCTAATTTGCCAACTGATATATCAGGCGCCGGTTCCTGCTTCCTGCCGCCGAAGCGCAGGAAAAAGAGTCCGCCGACTACGACTGTTACGCCAAAAAGCACAGTTATCGTCACAGGTTCGCCGAGCAGCAGCCATGAAGTAAGCGTCACCAGTATAGGATATGAATTCGAGACAGGCACTGCGAGTCCTATCCCGATTTCCCTGATTGCTATGAAATAGAGGATATCTCCTATGATATACCCGAAGAGGACGTTGCCCATTATTAAAAACAGTGCTTTTGCAGAAGTGACTACAGTTATGTGCCCACCTGTATATATCAGAGCGATAATCAATGATGCGAAGAAGAACGAGATCGATCGTATGGGATTGATCTCATTGGATGTGCACTTTGACAAGGCAAACCCGCGCCCCACCATAATCGGCGAGGCCGCCCATAAAGTTGCGGTCGCAAAGCTCAGAATGAAACCCCACAGCGGCATAATATCACCTCTTATCGAACTGATATATTGTACACTATCTGCATGGAGAGCGCTGTCCGATAATTGTATGATATCGCAGGACTGAGCGGCAAAAAATCGCCTTTGGACTACGGGGAGCACCCGTGAGCCAAAGGCGTCAGATTTGATCATTGTAAATTGTGTCAGAAAAGATATTTTTTAGTCCCGGTTTCTGGGCCTAGCCTCCCAGATATGCCAGAAGCAGCCCTCCTGCGAGTACGGAGCCGATCTGCCCTGCGACGTTGGCTCCAACTGCGTGCATCAGCAGGTGGTTTGATGGGTCCGCCTTCTGCCCCATCTTCTGGATAGTCCTGGCGGACATCGGGAAAGCGGAGATGCCGGCTGCGCCGACCATGGGATTGATCTTTTTCCCCTCAGGCAGTACCAGGTTGAGCAGCTTTGCCGTCAATACTCCACCCGCAGTGTCCAGTACGAATGCAACCAGCCCCATACATATGATTATCAGGGTTTTCACGTTGACGAACTTATCGCCGGTCATCGTAGCGGCAATGGAGAAGCCCAGCAGTATAGTGACGATATTTGCCAGTTCGTTCTGTGCTGCCTGTGAGAGTCTCTCCGTGACGCCGCTCTCGCGCAGCAGATTGCCGAACATGACGAACCCGAGCAACGAAACAGAAGCTGGAGCTATGATGCCGCCGACAAGAGTTACCGCTATCGGGAAGAGAAAACGCGCTCTTCTTGTCACGATTTTGGTCGGGGGCGGCATCTTCATCATGCGTTCCTTCTTCGTAGTGAGCGCCATTATAACGGGAGGCTGTATGAGCGGTACAAGGGCCATGTATGTATATGCCGCCACGGATATCGGTCCCAATAAATGAGGTGCAAAACGTGTTGAAACATAAATGGAAGTCGGGCCATCGGCGGCACCGATGATGCCGATCGAAGCTGCCTCATAAACGTTAAATCCGATCAGCAGCGCAAGCCCCATAGTAAGGAATATTCCAGCCTGTGCCGTCAGCCCGAAAAGGAATACCTTTGGGTTTGCAAGCAGCGGTCCGAAGTCACACATCGCACCTATTCCTATAAGTATCAGCAGAGGCAGTATCTCTGTGGCTATCCCCATGCGGAACAGCATTGACAATGCTCCTTCGACGACCTTGGTGCCTGCGACCTGGTCAAGTGCGGATGAAAGAGGCAGGTTGACCAGAAGGGTGCCGAAGCCCATCGGCAGAAGCAGGTTCGGCTCGAAATTCTTTTCGATCGCCAGATATATAAGGAGTGCTCCCACCCCCATCATCACCATGTTCTGCCATGTAATGTTTTCTAAAATTTGTGTGAACAGATCCACTTGTCATTTCCTCCCTGTGTTTTCATGATCGCATATAAAACAACTATAAGTCAAAAAACATAAAACAATGCTCTTAATGGGGCGACTTAATAAGCATTGTTTATCGTATCAGCTGTAAAAACACGTTAACCATTCCTGAACAATTATAACAGCAAAACATAATTACAAAGGTATTCAGTCTATTTCATGCTCGAAATATTAGGAAGAGCCGGCACTAAGGGAAAAAGACGTATGTGACAGGGATCAGTATAAATAGGGAGAGTACGACCCTCATAACATAAATGACAGCCAATTGCCAGAAATGAATCTGCATCGTTGAATGCCAGATATGTATTCCTATCTCGGTTAAGTTGATTAGGCCAACTATTGTGAGGCAGATACAGAGGAATCTTGCAGTTTCAGTAACGAGCTCCTGTGCGTAGGCAACGGCCAGGTACTGGTCTATGAAGGCGAATACTGCAGAGTTCCCTATCACCACTGCTTCTGCAATGCCGGCTGATGTAAGTATCCATGAGAGAGGTGCCGCAATTATTTTCATAACCGGTGTCAATTCAGCTATTACAATGAGTAATGTGCCAAAGGTTATCATCAGCGGAATCGTGCCGAAGATCAGCGGTATTGCAATAGAGAGAGATTCATGCAGATATATTTTGGCATTCATGTGTCTTGCCTTGCTGATCCCGCGGATAAGAGCCCATTCAAACAATGTGTGGCCGTGACGGGAATCTCCCTGCGGAGGGTTGTAGTTGTCCATGCCATTGTGATAAGAGTCTGGTATATTTTTCAGAGGCCACAGTCTTGGGAGGATGGCAGCAAGAAGAAATATCGTCAAATAAACGGAGAAGAGCACTTGTGTAAATGCATAGCTCATGCCGAGCAGTTCAGTGACTGCGTAAATATTATATATACCAGTCACAGAGAAGCAGGTGACCATTATGGCAGCCTCTCTGTCTGTGTAATAGCCGCTATGATGCATTTTTGCACTGATGATAACTGATATAGAGCTGCTCCCTATACACGAGGCGATACAATCTACTGCCGTGCGTCCCGGTACTTTAAACAGAGGCCTCATCACAGGGCTCGCATAGACAGCGACGAACTGGACGAAGCCAAAATCGAGAAGCAGCGGGGCTGTTATCGAGATGACAAGCGTCAGTATAAAAAGCCGCGGCGCAAGGTTTATGACAGTAATCTCCGCATACTTTATAAAGACGCCAAACATTTCCGGTGTGCCCCAGACTACGAGCATGGCAATCGGCAGGCTGCAGAAACGAGATGTAAACGAAAGTGGGCCGTGAAGCAGGTTTTCGCTGAAAAGCGGGTTGCTTAATATCCATTGCGGGCGCAGGGACACAGCTATAACGTTCAGAGTGACGATGAAAAAGCAGAGCATAACGATAATTATTCCAAGGTCGTCATTGAACCGTATAAGAAGGGATTCTTTTGTATGTCCGATTAGAGTGTTGATCTTTCCGTGCAAAGGGAAGGGGAGCATAAACGCAAAAATCCCCATGAGTGACGGTATCAGGAAGAGAGTAATATTTTTAACAGAATGCAGTAATGTATCCACCTCCCCGTAGAGGCTAATTATAGCAGAAAAATCAGATAATAATAAACAGCGCGCTGCTCATTACAACAAAAGGAATTTTAATTTAAACAAGGGAATAAAGTTGTGTAAAAAGCGGCATGAAACATTGTGATAAATTTAATGTTGAAAGTAATATGTCAGCATATCACTGCCTATAGTGCCTCAAACAGCAGATTTGTTTTA
>JAJFTP010000063.1 GCA_021372895.1 Synergistaceae bacterium | reverse complement strand
CTTGTCCAGCACCTTTTCACCAATGTGCCCGAAGGGCGTGTGCCCCAGGTCGTGCCCGAGCGCAATCGCTTCCGTCAGGTCCTCGTTGAGCTGCATCGCTCTGGCTATTGTTCTTGCGATCTGGGACACCTCCAGCGTATGGGTAAGGCGCGTACGATAATGGTCACCCTCCGGAAGCAGAAGTACCTGCGTTTTATATTTTAGTCTTCGGAAAGATTTACTGTGTATAATTCTGTCTCTGTCGCGCTGGAAGCAGGTGCGTATAGAACAGGGATCTTCATTCCTCACCCTCCCCCTGCTGGCAGAAGAAAGACAGGCTTGCGGGGATAATATTTGTTTCTCAATTTCTTCCCAACGCACGCGTATATCCATTCCGCAATACCTCCAAACTATTTCTTATATGAATAAATATCATATCCATATTATAATACCATGACATAAAACGGCCATACTGTCCGGGAAACTGCTTGAAAAATCTGTACCCAAGCAGCGCGCCCTACTATAACTTCTGTATGATCAGTGTGTTTTTATCATCCCGAAGTTTTCTTAAAAAATCCGGACAATCACAGCTGTTTAAAAATCGCTGCACATTGTCCGGCGTGTTCTTTAATACAAGCTTAGATGCGTCTGTTTGTGATCAGAGACTGATTTTTTTATTATTCAAGTATCCCAAGAGCGGCATGCGCTGCCGAGAGTCTGGCTACGGGGACCCTGAACGGCGAACAGCTCACATAATCCAGACCGAGTTTGTGGCAGAAAGCAACGCTTGAGGGATCGCCGCCATGCTCTCCGCATATACCGAGCTGTATATCGGGATTTACGGAACGGCCGCCGGTAACGCCGATCTTCATAAGACCGCCTACTCCGTCCCTGTCAAGCACGGCAAACGGATTATGCGGAAGGATACCTCCTTCGACATACTGCGCAAGGAACTTACCCTCCGCGTCATCGCGGGAGAAACCAAAGGTCGTCTGAGTGAGGTCGTTCGTCCCGAAGCTGAAGAACTGCGCATACTTTGCGATCTGGTCGGCTACCATAGCTGCTCTGGGCAGTTCTATCATTGTGCCAACCATATATTTAAGCTCACAATTAGCTTTTTTCATTATATTATATCCTATCGTATCAACCATTTCGCGCAGGCGCCGCATTTCTTCCTGCGTTGAAACAATAGGCATCATAATATCCGGAATAACATGGACACCGCGTGCGGTAAGCTTACAGGCTGCATTGAAGATCGCCCTGATCTGCATCTCGTAGATTTCAGGATATATCATTCCAAGGCGGCAGCCGCGGAAACCAAGCATCGGGTTCATCTCGTGCAGATCGTTTGCCCTGGCTATGACAGACTTGATCTTTTTCGCTGATTCACTGTCCGGCGAAGCTTTGGCCAGTTCATCTTCAAGTTTAGGGACTTTTGGAAGGAATTCATGCAGAGGGGGGTCAAGAAGCCTTATTGTTACAGGCAGTCCCTCCATAGCTTCGAATATGCCAAGGAAGTCCTCCTCCTGCATCTTTTCCAGCTTGTCGAGCTGCCTGACTCTTTCCTCTTTGCTGTCTGCTATGATCATCTCCTGCATTACAGGAAGTCTGTCAACAGCCATAAACATATGCTCGGTACGACAGAGTCCTATGCCCTTTGCTCCAAAGCTTCGTGCACGACGTGCATCTTCAGGAGTATCTCCGTTAGCCCAGACCTGAAGTTTTGCTATTTTATCGGACATTGCAAGAAGTAAACTGAAGTCTTCATCGAATTTCGGTTCGATGAGTGAAACAGCCCCAAGTATGACATCTCCTGTGCTGCCGTTTAGTGAAAGTAAGTCTCCTTTTTTTACTACGGTGTCGCCAACTGTGAACATCTCGGCGGCAAGATCGATCATGATTTCCTCAGATCCCGACACACATGGTTTTCCAAGTCCCCTCGCAACGACGGCGGCATGGCTTGTCATGCCGCCATGGCTTGTAAGAACGCCCTGCGCGGCAAAGAGGCCATGGATGTCATCAGGGGTGGTCTCCGGCCTCACAAGAATAATCTTTTCTCCTTTTGCCCCCCGTTCCGCAGCTTCATCGGCATTGAATACAACGACGCCGACAGCCGTCCCAGGAGATGCCGGAAGCCCCTTTGCAATTTTCTTATAATCGCTTTTTGTGTCTATCTGCGGGTGCAGCATCTGTTCAACTTGTTCCGGTGTGACCCGTGACACTGCGGCGGCCTCGTCTATAAGTCCTTCTTTGCACA
>JAJFTP010000062.1 GCA_021372895.1 Synergistaceae bacterium | reverse complement strand
TTGATTTCAGCCATATCCCAGACCTCGCTTTCTTTTCATCGCCAGATTTTGGATCAAGAGAAAAAAAGTAAGAAGCAAATCCATGAAACTTTTATGTGCCGGTTACACCGCCTTATCAACTGCTGTGCGCACTTGCCCTCCTTCCCATATGCCACTGTAAAATATAGCATAAATGCACAAAATCGATATTCAAAATTCTGCGCGTCCAGAGTTTATCATATATGAACTTTATAATCAATAAGCTGATTTGAAACAACTTTTGTAATTTATGTCAATGAAATTCAGAGAAATATCCTGCATATTTAAGGAACACTGACTAATAAATGAACTATCGTCAGCCAATAATGGCAATTTTATTTAAAAAAGGCTGTTTTCTGTTATATAGTTAATAATATGAGATCCCGCAATATGTCTGATTCAACATAAAATATTCCATCATTCCCGATAAAATATCCAAGACAGAAGAGATGAGCAACGAAAGACGTCAAAAATCCCTCTTTAACGTCGAAGGGAAGGGAGAAAGCGCCAAAATATTTAGCCAGCTAAAAGAAAGGTAAAAATAGTTTTTACTTTAATATAGTCTACATTAATTGAATATATAACTTATAAAAACGACATAATTTACAATTGAGTATTTTTTTGATTTTCTTATTGAAGACAACTTAAATATGCAATTTATGAATATATATAATTGAATCAATCGCTTTTCTTTTGCAGCCGTTTCCGTATCTCGCTCTCAATATTTAAAAACTCATTACGCGAATCCGAGTCAAGATTTCTGATGATATCATTTCTGTATATCATTCCAACTGCATTCCGGGTAAGCCCGGGATGGGCTTCAAGTTCGGCATAGGCGCTTATTTTCCTGTCTTTGAAAAAAACATCAAAATCTGCGAAGCGCTGCCCTTGGTCGTCGTATTCTAACCCCAGGGCTATACGTTTTATCTCACGGATATCCATCGGGGTAAAAATCTTTACCATATATACAGGCACGCTTTTCATTGCCAATGCCTGATCCCTGCCCCAGCGTTCCGCAAGCACAAGGCCTATCTGCAGCCCCTGCGTCGCCATCCAGAACCTCTGTCTGTGAAGGTCAAAAAATCCGTCCGCATCGTAAATCCTTATTTCAATATCGTTCCAATCCGGAGTTCCAAGCGCATCCCCTAGATACTCAATGCCCCGTATTGTGAGATATTGCAACAGCGCACCCTTGGAGCGGTCATGGATGAGCAGCGCCTTCGGATATATATCATCCGTCGCAACAGGCTTGTTCAATGCTTTTTCTGTAAAGTAAATGACAGACGATGTTCCCGGTATATAACTGCGGAACATCGGATCTCTTTCTATCAGCTCTCCTCCTATATCTCTCTGTACCGCGCTGACCCCCTTTGCGACATCTCCGAGCAACCTCATTATTATGGACCCGGGGAGCATCTTGGCCTGATCGACACCGGATACAAGCCTGCTGTTAATGAGGTTACAGAGAAGGAGTTCTATCGTGTTCTCCGAGACATAGGTCTCAAATTCCTCCTCCTCGGCAAACGGGCTGGTAAACGAGACAAAAAATACGAGCCTTCTGTTGTTTCCATACAGCCGTATCGCCTGCTCAGGATCAAGCGCAACGTGAGAACCCCATGCAGCCAGGTGACTTTTGATTTCCGGGATTTTCCCAGCAGCATGCAGCAAAACACTCTCCGGTCCGCTTCTTACGAGAGAGAGCATGTGTACGACCTCCCTTTATAACAGATTCATATCAAAGTGATATGCGCTTGCGTTCAAGACGGGCGTCATTGGTGCCGGGCGGATATTTAACGGGAATTACATCGCCGGTCTCCATGTGGATCAGGTGCATCTCCTCGAGGCCGTTCAGAAAGAAGCGTCCGCAATCATCTATAAAGGTAAGATGCTCGAGACTGTGTCCGTATAAATTATATTCACTGCAATTAGTGACGACATCCTCATAGGTGTGCCCGGCCCGGAAGCAAAACCTGCCGATGCAGAATAGTCCGGGCCTGCTCCACACTTGAACGGAAGAGTCATCGGTCATTTCCAGTATCGTAGGCAGATGATCGTGGTTTCCCGTAATCAGAATTACACCGCAACTCTCTTCGGCAAAAAAATTAAGAAGCGCAGAAAGCTTTTTACGGTAAAGACCTATCATTCCGGGTCTTTGTTCAAGTTTTACATCATCAACAAGGTCGCCGGTGTGCACTACCCATGCCGGACGCAGGCGACGGATCGCCCTGCGAAGATAAGGGAACATAATGGATGGGGTGTCCGAGATATGAAGTATCATATCCCTGCCGTCAACAGGAGGAGGATTAAGGCCGGCCCGAATAGTCAGGTCATCTATCCTGCTACGTATCGGGCAGCTTCGGATCTCCTCATAAGTCGGCGCAGGAAGGTTCTTGGGCAGATGCAGAGTCGTCATTCTGGACCACCTCCTTGAGATACCGTAATGACGGAATAATTTCCATTAAGCCCGCCGCACAGATCCCATATATACATCATATACGATACAGCCATTTCCAGACAAAGAAAAGAGATGTGAACAAAATACTTGTTTTTTTTTATACTTACATGTATGATGTTTTTAATGAATGACATATGGTTCTCCGAGCCTGCCTGCCTAAAGAGATGCTCCATGGCGTTCGGGCCGTCAGGGTTACACCGGAAACGGTGCAGCCTCCCTCTGGAAAGGAGACCGGCTAGAGTGTTTATTTGTACGGCCGTCTTCCAAAGGGGAGGGCGGCCGTCTTTCATTATATCAAAGATGGGACACACAAAATCCTCATTTCTCCTATGCGAGGCCGCCCCCAACGGTCTCGCATCCTTATTGTTTTTTGCAATTTAGTTGCATTGGTTATTTTTTATTACTTTTTTGCTTCATTATTTACTCAAACTATAAAATAGTGTAGAATATGCTGGACATACAAAAACAGAATGTTGTTAGAGTATGTTTTGTGTGGAAATAATTATTTTTCTGCACAGGCATTATCCCTGAAGCCGTTTTTCCTGTGGCGCCGGCTATGGAGAACGGACGATAGGGCGGGTCTGGAAATGGATCCGTCTCCCATTGCGGAAAAGGGGAAGCACTCTTATTATGAGAGCTTTTATCTTTCTTTTCGTTGCCCCCCTTTCGCAGATCAAATACATCTGGATCCAAAAGCACCGACATAATCTTAAAGGAGGGGTTTCACCCATGTATCACAAAAAACGTCACTATATCATCATTACGCTGCTTACGGTATTGGCGCTCACGTTCTGCTCAATGGCATATGCAAAGCCGCCCGTGCTCAGGATGGCTACAACGACGAGCACCGACGACACAGGACTTCTCGACTATCTTGCGCCGATATTCCTCAAGGACACAGGGATCGAGATCCAGTGGGTCGCAGTCGGCACGGGGAAGGCTTTGGAATATGGCCGTAACGGCGATGTCGATGTAGTTTTGACACATGACCCTGCGGCGGAAGATAAGTTCATGGCCGAGGGTGCCGGTGTCAACCGCCGTCAGGTAATGTACAACGACTTTGTACTCATCGGTCCTGCAAACGATCCGGCAGGTATAAAAGGCAAACCTATAACAGAGGCCCTAAAGACGATAGCCGCAAAGCAGCAGCCTCTGGTCAGCCGTGCCGATAAATCCGGCACTCACTCAGCGGAGCTCAAGTTACTTGCGGCAGCCGGCGTTAAGGATTTTGACAAGGCGCCATGGTACATCCAGACTGGACAGGGCATGCTCAAGACAATTAACATCGCCGAGGAACGCAGAGGCTACGCACTGACAGACCGCGGCACTTTCGTCAAGTACAACGCCGGACTGAAGGGCAAACCAGGGCTCGTCATCCTTGTAGAGGGAGATAAGCGTCTCCTGAACATGTACAGCGTGATGGCTGTAAATCCTATAAAGCATGAGCAGGCAAAGTATGACCTTGCACTGAAATATATAGACTGGATCACATCATCAAAGGTCCAGCAGGATATAGCGAATTTCAAGGTTGAGGGAAAGCAGCTTTTCTTCCCGAACGCAGCAAAACGCGCCGGACACTAAAGCAAATCAGAGATATCCATAAAAAGGGGCTTCGTATTTTGAAGCCCCTTTTTTAGAAAAATAATCTCAAAGGCAGGGCTGTTCTGTGGATTTTATCGTTGAGGGGTTTTTCCAGGCCATAGATCTGATATTTTCGATGGATGAAGAGACAGCGGACATTGTTGTGACTACGCTCCAGCTGACCGGTCTGTCGATGCTGGGGATCCTGGGCCTTGGATTGCCACTGGGCTTCGCGCTTGGATACTTTGACTTCCCTGGCAAACATTTCCTGCATACTGTGGTAGATACACTGCTGTCACTTCCGACAGTAGTTGTCGGTCTTCTTGTCTATGCTTTCATTTCCCGCAGGGGGCCATTCGGAGATTACGAACTTCTCTTTACTATAAGAGGCATGGCCATAGGACAGCTCATTCTTGGACTGCCTATCATCATAGCTTACACAGCCACCGCAATAGAGGGCCTTGACAGGCATCTCAGGCTGACGCTGCTCACACTCGGAGCATCGGGAAGAAAGCTTGCCATGACGATTTTGTGGGAGGGGCGCTTCCAGGTGCTTGTGGCTTCACTGACAGCATACGGCAGGATCATCGGCGAAGTCGGTTCGGCGATGATGCTCGGCGGGAACATTAAATGGCACACAAGGACAATAACAACTGCAATTACGCTCGAGACAGGCAAGGGGGACTTTGCCCTGGGCATCGCACTGGGGGTCATACTGCTGGCCATATCGTTCGCCATTAACATCTCTCTATCCTTTATGCGCCGCAGGGCAGAAAACTAAAATGTCATATAAAACAAATTTGAAAATGGAGGGCCTACTATTATGAAAAAACTTATGGCAGCGATCCTGTTCATTTTGGCAGCATCAACATATGTTCCGGCTTTTGCCGGAACAATAAGGCTTTCGAGCACTATCGGACCCGTCGATGCGGGCATCATCCCTCTCCTTGCAGATACCTACAAGGCAAAGACCGGGACTGATTTCGTAATTGAAAAGGCCGGAACGGGAGCAACACTGGAAAAGGCGAAGACCGGCAACTTCGACATGGTCATAGTACATGCGCGCGAACTTGAAGATCAGTTCATCCGTGAAGGTTATGGGCAGAATCGAAAGGATATCATGTATAACGATTTCGTCATCCTCGGACCTAAAGAAGACCCGGCGGGAATCAAAGGTATGAACTCAGCTGCGGAAGCATTTAAAAAGATCGCGGCAAAACAGGCTCCTTTCGTCAGCCGCGGAGACATGTCCGGAACACACGTGGCGGAAATGAAAGTCTGGAAAGCTGCAGGGATAGTCCCTGACAAAGAAAAAGACGAATGGTACACTGTGTTCTCACTTGGCAGCCTCGGGAATGGCCCGACTACAGACTTTGCCAACAGGCGCAACGCTTATACCATTATGGACAGAGCAACATACCTTATGAAGCAGAAAACCCTCAAGATAATTCCTCTTGTCGAAGGAGATCCCATTCTCCTTAATCTTATCGCGGCAATCGAGGTCAGCCCTAAGAAATTCCCTAATGTCAATAACGCCGATGTTGTAAGGTTTATCAACTGGCTGTGCAGCGACGAAGCCCAGCTCATTATCAAAAACTTCAAAGTTAAGGAGTATGGACAGCCCCTTTTCTTCCCAAACTCTGACGAATGGAATAAGAAAAATCCGAAATAATCGATTTTGTAAAACTGACATCTTGTATCTGTGAGACTGCTGCATTTTTTATGCCGCAGTCTCACAGAAAGCCGCAAGGAGCCTGGAGAATGAGCGCGAACACACTTTATGACATTCGATACCTCAAGCACAGATATGGCAACGGTCCTGTAACCGTAGATATAGACTCTCTTGTTATAAAAGAAGGGAACGTCTATGGCCTGGTCGGACCTAACGGAAGCGGAAAGTCAACGCTGCTTAAGATCCTTGCCTTTCTTGAACAATGCGACGAAGGCTCCCTCTTATTTGACGGCAAAGAAAGTACCGGACGTGAGGTAGAGCTCCGTATGGATGTAACTTATCTCCTACAAAACTCCTACCTGCTCAAGCGCTCTGTTTATGAAAACATAGCTTACGGACTCAAACTTCGCGGCAAAACAGACGGTATGAAAGGACGCATCCATGATTCTCTGCGTCGCGTAGGGCTGGAACCGGATAAATTTGCAGAAAGGCCCTGGTTTCGTCTATCAGGAGGCGAAGTCCAGCGGGTTGCCCTTGCAACACGTCTTGCACTCCATCCACGAGTCCTCCTTCTTGACGAACCCACGGCTAATGTCGACGAATCAAGCGCACAGCTCGTAAAAGAAGCTGCCGTCTCCGCATGGAAGGAATGGGGGACAACTGTGGTAGTGGCGACCCATGACCTTGTATGGCTTTATGAGGTCTCGACAGATATCATAAACCTCTACCGCGGACGAGTCGTAGGACATGGAGCTGAAAACCTGATACAGGGATTATGGGAAACCGAAGGCTTGTACGCAGTGCGCACTCTCTCCGATGGGCAGAAGATATATGGGCTGCGTAACGGACACAATGCAATTGCAACCGGGCTGATCAATCCCTCAAACATTGCACTCTCTCGCACAAAACAGCAGCACACAAAACTGATGAACGCACTTAAAGGCACTGTCACTCAGATGGCACTTGAGCGCAGCACAGGCTGCGTGCTGGTAACAGTCGATATAGGCGGCACTATACTGAAATCCCGCGTTTCGCTCTCGTTTATAGAAACAGAATCCATCTGTCCTGCCGCCACAGTATGGCTTATATTTTCATCAGAAGATGTCAGGTGGGTTGAGCATGTAGCAAGACATTCTAAAAAACAGCGGAACTGTTTATCATCGGTTTATTCATCATTATTTCCTCCGAGAGGGCAAACCGTGCTTCTCATATTTCAAAACGCTTCCTTGCAACATGATTTTGCGATTGTCCGATCGCTTTGATATGCACAATCCATTCCTTATAGCGTGAGAATAATGTAGAATATACTGTGCTGGGTTTTGCCGGAGCAGATGGTTTGTT
>JAJFTP010000061.1 GCA_021372895.1 Synergistaceae bacterium | reverse complement strand
CACCGGCGAGATCAAACTTGCCGAGGGGGTCGAAATGGTAATGCCTGGGGACAACAGCACATTTGAAGTCAACCTCATCGTGCCGATAGCAATGCAGCCCGGACTCCGCTTCGCAGTACGCGAAGGCGGCCGCACGGTAGGCGCAGGCGTCGTTACAGAGATCATCGAATAGCATATTCCCGGGTGGCCCTTTTACACGGCCGCCCGGATAACTTATTTTTGTCTGGAGTGAAAACAAATGGCTGATATCGTCGGTCTTCAGTGCACGGAGTGCAAGCATCGCAACTACGTGACCTTTGTCAACAAGAAAAAGGCAACGAAAAAGCTCGAAAAAAAGAAATACTGCAAGTTCTGTGATAAGCACACCTTGCATAAGGAGTGCAAGTAGGGTAGAATATTCTCCGCACGCAGGTCTGTAGCTCGAACTGGTTAGAGCACCGCACTCCAAATGCGGGGGTTGAGGGTTCGAATCCTTCCAGGCCTGCCATTTTTGTCTGTCTGTGATTTTTCACTGTTTTTGTACAATGCAGCATATCAAAGTTGATGAATGAGGAGGTCGGGGGATATGGAAAAAGTCCTCGACTACATAAGGGAGTCCAGAGCTGAACTTAAGAAAGTAACATGGCCGACGAAACAGCAGGTATGGTATTCCACGCTTGTGGTTCTTGCGGTGACGTTTATAGTTTCGGCATATCTCGGACTGGTAGATCTGCTTCTTACGGGAGTTTTCTCTAAGATTATCCGATAGTCGGGATCTGCTGGAAAGCATTTAAGTCTCGGCTGTAACCTGGAGGTGAAGGGGGCTAAGGCCCTCTTTTAGGCATGAGCGAGTTATTTGGAAACACACAGGAACGCCGCTGGTACATAGTTCAGACTTATTCCGGCTATGAGAATAAAGTCAAGGCGAATCTTGAACAGAGGATTGCCACTATGGGCATGGAGGATAGAATTTTCCGTGTTCTTGTTCCCGTTGAGGAAAAAGTCTATGTTAAAGACGGTAAGACCAAGCGCATACGCCGCAAGGTCTTCCCGAGCTATGTGCTGGTGGAGATGATCCTCGAAGATCAGTCATGGTATGTCGTTCGCCACACCCCAGGTGTAACGGGTTTTGTCGGGTCGGGTAATCACCCGATCCCGCTCACGCCTAGAGAAGTTGAAGACATAATGAACAAAATCGGCAAAGAATCCAAACCTAAAATAGAAGTCGATTTCAGGGTCGGCGATATGATACAGGTCAAAAGCGGGCCCTTTGCAGGACAGGCAGGACCGGTCGCAGAGATCGATACCGACAAAGGTAAGATCAAATTCAGCGTCACAGTGTTCGGACGTGAAACAGTTGTCGAGGCGGATTACACAGAACTTGAAAGGATTTAACTATGCATCCTGTTTTTGTATCCCGCACATTGAAAAAGGAATAACCGCCCCGGAGGGGGCTTTAAACCAAGGAGGTCACATGTAATATGGCAAAGAAAGTAATAGGGGAGCTTAAACTTCAGCTGCCCGCAGGCAAAGCGACACCGGCGCCGCCGGTGGGTCCTGCGCTCGGACAGCGCGGGATCAACATCATGGAATTCGTCAAGGCGTTCAACGCCAAAACGGCGGATCAGGCCGGAATGATCATCCCGGTCGTAATTACAGTATATGCGGATCGCAGTTTCTCGTTTATCCTCAAGACACCGCCCGCAAGCATCCTCATCAAGAAGGCTGCAGGCAAAGAGAAAGGTTCTGCCGTGCCCAACAAGGACAAGGTGGGAAAGATAACGAAGAAACAGGTCGAGGAGATCGCGGCACTCAAGATGCCTGACCTCAACGCGAACGATATTCAGGCCGCAATGCAGATGATCGAAGGAACTGCCCGTTCGATGGGCATAGAGGTTGTCCGTTAGTTTCTTTGCGAAACTGCGGACGTGGGAGGAAGCCCGCGGAGGTTTCCGACATTACCACGAGGAGGAATAAACATGTCAAAAAAAGGTAAGCGTTACAGGGCTTTGCTGGAAAAAGTCGATCTCACAAAACAATACTCTATTTCTGAGGCTGTCGCAATCGCAAAAGAATGTGCAACCGCGAAGTTCGACGAGAGTCTCGAGCTCCATGTTCGTCTAGGCGTAGATCCCCGCCATGCAGACCAGCAGGTACGCAGCACAATTATCCTTCCCCACGGGACAGGCCGTACAAAGAAAGTGTGTGTGCTTGCCCTTGGAGATAAGCAGAAGGAAGCACAGGATGCAGGCGCGGATATCGTCGGCGGCGAAGATCTGGTAAAAGAGATCGCAGATGGCAGAATGGATTTCGATGCTGTTATCGCCACACCGGACATCATGAAATCAGCCGGTCGCCTTGGGAAGGTCCTCGGTCCCCGCGGACTTATGCCAAGTGCAAAGACCAACACAGTCACGTTCGATGTCGCGAGTGCAGTCAAAGAGATCAAAGCCGGCCGTGTGGAGTTCCGTGTTGATAAGACGGCGATTACACACAATGCAGTGGGCAGAGCTTCTTTCCCGGCAGAAAATCTTGAGGCGAACGTCAAGACGCTTTTCCGTGCAATAATCAAGGCGCGTCCCGCTGCAGTCAAGGGGACATATGTCAAAAGCGCAACGCTTGCCACGACTATGGGGATCGGTATCCCGATCGACCCGGTCCAGGCAGCGAAGGATATAGCAGCGGAATAAGCGGACAACAGTACAAAGCAAAAACAGGGCGCAGAGCGATCATCCGTGCCCTGTTTTTTGATGGCCGGCATTCAAAGGGCCGGGATATGATGTCATTTATCCAATACCGCCATGATCCTTGCCGGACCGCCGTCCTGTTTGACGAGAGAAATTGGCAGGGCGGCGAGGCAGAACGGCATATAGCCGACCTGATCGAGATTCCGCAGGTTTTCCATTATGACAAGGCCTCTTCCCAGTAATATTTTGTGGATATCGCATGCTGCGGAATCAACGGGGTCGACCGATATGGCATCGAAGCCTATCCCCTTGATGTTCTGCTCTGAAACCCATTCAGCGGCAAGAGGAGAGAGGGTCGGGAAGCCGCTGAGATAGTCTTCAGTGCCCCATTTGCTGGACCAGTCGGTGCGGAAGAGCAGAAAATCAACGTAGGCTATCTTGTTTGAGGATACCCTTATATCCGCAAGCTCGATCCTGCGTCCGGCGCATCCCCTCACGTCAGCTATCAGCGCGAAGCCGAAGAATGTCTCGTTCGGCAGCTCATCCATGTATTTGCCGTCCGCGATCATGTGTGCGGGCGCGTCCATGTGAGTTCCTGTGTGAGAGCTCATCGAGAGCAGCTTTGTCCTCCATCCGTTCTCCTCCATCGTTGCGCCGGTCTTCACCGACGGAGAAACATCTCCGGGGAAAACGACCATCCCATCTGTAACAGGCCAGCTTAAATCTACAACTTTCATGAACGCACCCCATCTACATGTAAAAAATTAAGTTCTGTGCAATATGCGCGCCCTGCATGAGTAAACTTTCCCACAGGTCCGCTATGCCAGTCCGGTACGTCTGTTGAACTCTTCTATTTTTTCGTCGATTTTATCCGCCATCCTGTGGATGTTTGTCCAGTAATCGCGGTCATACCACTGTGCATTGAGCTCCTTGCCGGTCTTTCCCTGCTGTTCGACCCATGTGTAGTACTTCAGGTTGTGGATGCGTTTGCGGTCATAGTAGCTGAGCTCCTTAATACCGTCAATTCCCATTCCGAGCACCCAGCGCTGATGGTCGACCTCCGCGCGGACCGGATCGTAAGCGCCGAGTTCCTCGCGCATCTCCACGAGGCGCGATCCGTACATCTCCATGGAGTCTGTGAGCACGGTCACTATGATGTCGTTCTTGGTGAGCTCGTAGTACTTGGCCATCTTTATCGCCATGGCTACGTTTGCTGCGCCGGATATCCCCATAAGCGGAAGCATTGCTATGACTTCATCAGATATGCCTATAGAGCGCAGATATCCCTGCCCTTCGGGTTCGTTGCAGAGGCGGATCATCGCCATGCATATATTGTCGTCGATCGCAAAGACAAGGTCTGTGTTCCTGACGTTATGCACCCATGGCACGTGCTTGTCTCCGATGCCCTCTATGCGGTGTTCGCCAAAGCCGTTAAGGCAGAGAGTCGGGCACTGGAGGGCTTCGCCTACGCCGACCTTGCTATCGGGGAATATTTCCTTAAGATAGTCCCCGCAGCCCGTCGTTCCGGCTGAGCCGGAGGTTACGACGACTCCGGCGAACCTGTCCTTCGGACCCATCGCCGCCCGTATAGCCTCCTCCATCGCACTGCCGGTCACCGTATAATGCCAGAGATGGTTTCCCATTTCGTCAAACTGGTTGAAAACGACGGCTTCCGGGCGTGTTGCGCGGATGTGTGCGACTTCGTCATATATCTCTTTTACGTTGCTCTCCGTTCCGGGTGTCGCAATTATCTCTCCGGCCACAGTGCGCAGCCACTCGAAACGTTCCTTGCTCATACCCTGCGGCAGTATCGCGATCGACTCACAGCCCAAAAGCTGAGCGTTGTAAGCTCCGCCGCGGCAGTAGTTGCCCGTAGACGGCCATACGGCCTTCTGGCAGGTCGGGTCGAACTGTCCCGTCACAAGGCGCGGGACGAGGCAGCCGAAGCTCGCCCCTACCTTATGCGCTCCTGTCGGGAACCATTTTCCGCACAGTGCTATTATGCGCGCCGGCACACCGGTAAGTTCGCTCGGGAATTCGAGAGTATTGACGCCGCCGTAAAGCCCGCCCGTCTTCTGCGGCACATTCTTCCACGTGATGCGGAAGAGGTTTGCGGGATCTACATCCCAGAGTCCCGTTTTTTTCAGTTTTTCCTTGATATGCTCCGGCGTATACTTTTCAGGGTCCTTCATCTGCTTGAAAGTGGGAATAAGCACATTGCGTTTCTTCGCGAGCTCTACAGCGTTTTTCAGTTTCTCTTCGTTAATGGTGAGGTCTATCATTGTTCCGGCTCCCTCCTGATAATTGATTTACAATGAAAAGTCAGACCGACATATAATCAAAACGGCTGAACTTTCAGCAACGCCTCGAACGCTTCGATGTCAGGGCTGCATTTCAAAGGTTTTCCGGTCGTCTTTTTTGCACTTTCGATATCCTTTAACCCATTGCCTGTGACTACGATCGCAACCCGCTCATCAGCTTCGATAAGCCCCTCTTTCGCCATACGGCGGAAGCCGGCAAAAGCTGCCGCTCCGGCCGGTTCGCCGAATACGCCGCTTGCGCGTGCCAGCTCCGGTATGGCCGAGAGGATCTCGGCGTCAGAAACTGCCGCCGCGGTCCCGTCAGTGTCCCTCATCGCGCGCAGGGCCTTTGCCCAGTTGCGCGGCGCTCCGACTGAAATGCTGTCGGCTAATGTATCTGCGGGGCCGAATGTCACGCGGGGCGCACCGCTTATTATTGCGTCGTATATTGGGCGGGAGCCTTCCGCCTGTACGCCGGTTATTTTCGGCATCCTGTCTATGATGCCGAGATCGAGCAAATCGCGGAAGCCCTTGTAAAGCCCGCCGATACAGCAGCCGTCACCCACAGAGATAAAGACCCTGTCCGGTACATCCCAGCCCATCTGTTCCGCTATCTCCATCGCACAGGTCTTCTTGCCCTCTATCAGGTACGGGTTTATTGCGCAGTTCCTATTATACCAGCCGAATTTTTCTATTGCCGCAGTTGCCAGGCTGAAGGCATCGGCATAGTCCCCGCGGACCAGCACTACGTTGGCGCCGTAGACCAGAAGCTGTGTGACCTTTGCGTCGGGAGCCTTCTCCGGGACGAAGATAAAACTTTTAAGCCCCGTTACCGCTGCGAAGCCGGATAGTGAGCTTGCGGCATTTCCGGTGGATGCGCATGCGACGACCTTCTGTCCGAAATCAAGCGCCTTAGCCACGCCGACTGCGCTTGCCCTGTCCTTCAGCGAGGCAGTTGGGTTCCGTCCGTCATCTTTTATAAAAAGTTCCTTTACCCCATATTCGGATGCGAGTTTTTCATTCCTGTAAAGCGGCGTCCAGCCTACGGCAAGCGGCGGTATATGCGCGTCGTCAATTACCGGCATGATATCCCTGTAACGCCAGAGAGTCATGTCCCTGTTCCCGGCAAGTTTTTCCCTTATGAGTTTTTTCTTGACGGTGCTTACGTCGTAAAGTACGTCAAGCGTTCCGTCAAGCCCGCAGACGTCGCAGACATATCTTCCCTCTCCGGCATCATACTCTCTGCCGCATAAGACACATTTGAGCAACAACGGTCCGGCCATAACACCACTCCTTATGTTAAGCACTTTGATCGTAATATTATACTTTAGCCGGCCGATATTGTGCCGCGGCATCAATTTTTCCCATACAGCCCATTGGACCTGGAGATCGATGCGGCAGCGGGGCAGTATAAAACGCGGAGCCCCTCTTGTACTTTCGTACTTTAAAAGGCCCCGCGTAAATCCGGTAAAGCTTGTCCGGCAGCAGATGTGCCGGCATTCAGGTTTCGCCCTGTTTAGAAGGATTCCTGCGCGTTACGCGCGATAATCTCCTCCTGCTGATAGTTGTCCAGGTCCACGAAGTAGTCGCTGTAGCCTGCGACGCGTACGAGCAGGCCGCGGTAATTCTCCGGGTGTGCCTGCGCATCGCGAAGGGTGCTTTCGTCGACTACGTTGAACTGGATATGGTGTCCGCCTAGCTTGAAGTAAGAGCGGATGAGGTTCTTGACGCCCTCGATCCCCTCTTCCCCGGCAAGGACCGACGGCAGGAAGCGCTGATTGAGCAGCGTGCCTCCGGACTTTACCTGGTCCATCTTCGCAAGCGACTTCACGACTGCTGTCGGTCCGTTGCGGTCTGCGCCGTGGCTCGGGGATGTCCCGTCGGATTCCGGCATTCCAGAGAAACGCCCGTTCGGCGTTGCCGCGAGCTTCTGCCCGAAGTAGTTATGGCATGTCGTGCTAAGCATATTGAGGTGATATGTCGGCCCAAGGATGCTGTGCTTGCCGTCTATTGCGGAGAACAGGCTGGCATAGACCCTCCTCATGATGCTGTCCGCATAGTCGTCATCATTGCCGAAGAAAGGCGTCTTATTCCAGAGAGTAAGGCGCATCTCCTCTTCGCCCTCCCAGTTCTTTGACATTGCGTCGACTACCTGCTGCAGAGTATAAGTACCCTCTTCGAAGACGTGTTTCTTGATCGCTGAGAGACTGTCCGTTATCGTGCCTATGCCGCAGCACTGGATGTAGTCTGTGTTATAGCGCGGGCCTCCGTTGTAGTAGTCCCTGCCCTTCTCGATGCAGTCGCGGATCACCACTGAGAGGAACGTCGCAGCCATCTTCGTCGCATACTGATGGCGCAGATAGTTGTCCACCTTGATCTTTGTCTCTACTACATGCTCAAGCTGTTTCTCAAACGCAGCATAGAGGTCGTCGAATGTCTTGAACGTGCTCAGATCTCCGGTCTTGATGCTGACCTGCTTGCCTGTGAGCATGTCTACGCCGTTGGTGAGCGCGTATTCTAGCAGCTTAGGCACGTTGAGGTAGCCATGGAGCAGGTAGGCTTCCTTGCCGCAGCAGCCGGTCTCTATACAGCCGCTAGTGCCGCCCTGACGGGCATCCTCGAGCGTCTTGCCGACCCTCATCTGCTCCTGTATGACCATATCGGCGTTAAACATTGACGGATAGCCCATGCCGTTGCGGAAGACCCTGGCCGCCGCGCGGATCACATTGTCCGGAGTGCGCTCGCTGACCTGGATATTGCCCTGCGGCTGGAGAAGGCGCAGCTCGTCGAACAGCTCAAGACAGATGTACGTTACCTCGCTTGAGCCGTCAGAGCCATCGGCCTTGAGACCGGCAAGGTTGATGTTAGTAAAGTCATTGTAAGTGCCGCTCTCGGCTGCCGTGACACCGACCTTGGGGGGCGCCGGAGTGTTGTTGACCTTGATCCAGAAGCAGGCGAGAAGCTCCTTGGCCTTGTCGCGGGTGAGTGTGCCTTCAGCGATCCCCTTCTCATAGAACGGCGCCAAATGCTGGTCAAAGTGTCCCGGGCTCATTGCATCCCAGCCGTTAAGCTCTGTTATTGTGCCGAGATGGACGAACCAGTACATCTGAACTGCCTCCCAGAAGTCTCTGGGTGCGTGCGCAGGCACATGGCGGCAGACATCGGCTATCTTGAGGAGCTCAGCCTTGCGTGCCGGGTCGCTCTCTCCGGCGGCCATCCTCTCCGCAAGTTCAGCGTGGCGCTCAGCGAAAATGATGACCGCATCGCAGGAGATATCCATGCCCTGGAGTTGCTCGTCCTTGGCTGTCGCCTCCGGGTCATTGAGGAAGTCCAGTTTGGCACGGGCCTCCGCGATGTCCTTCTTCAGGTCCAGCATGCCCTTTTCATAGATGAGCCCGTCAAGGGAGGTGTGTCCGAGAGCCCGCTGTTCGCCGAATTCGGTGAATGTGCCGGCTTCATAAAGCTTGGTCCAGTCTTCAGGCATGCGGTCGAAAAGCTTATCTCTCATGCAGCGGCCGCGCCAGTAAGGGATGACCTTTTCTTCGTAGGTCTTGATATCTTCCGGTGCAACGGAGTAATTCTGCTGTTTGCGCACGTTGAGCACCTCAAGGTCATTGACCGAGTGGCAGGTGAGCTCAGGGAAAGTCGACACGGCACGGGGCTTCGGGCCGCGTTCCCCTACGATAAGTTCATCCTTGCCGATATAGATAGCCTTTTTCTCGCAGAGGTACTTGAAATTTGCCGCGCGAAGGACAGGCATCGGGAGCTTGCCGTCGTTCTCGCGGTAGAACTCAGTCTCGAGCAGGGCCCTCTCTATCGAGATAGAGGGGTGGGTCTCAAAACTTTCATCACGCAGGCGTTGGATACGTTCGTTCATGATAAAAAAACCTCCTTAATGTCATAAAACCCATCGTCATACCGTCCTTAAAGCGTACTGTGCCGCGGCGGAAAACGCAGCGTGGACACATTTGTAAAACATCAGCACTAAAGCTTTTTATCTCATGCCTCCCCGGACGAAGAGGCTGTTTCTTTTTTAGACTCTCAAATGATCAAATTGCCGCTCAGCCGGCCTTATCCTCCTATGTGCACCTTTAGTCCGTATCCTTCGAGAATCACAGCTGCGCTGCGGGTCTGTGCCGCTGTCGGAGGCAGGAGGTCCGGAAGCTTGTAATCCATGTGCCACCTGCTGTGTTTCCCTTTTGCGACAGTGTGGTATGGAAGGATATTGACCGCAGTTATGCCCTTGAGTTTGGCAGCGAAAGCACCCAGAGCGTGGATATTTTCGTCGTCTGAGTTGAGCCCTGGCATAAATGGGAAGCGGATGTTTATCTTTGCTCCGGCCTCAGATATGGCGGCCAGATTCTCAAGTATGATAATGTTGTCTACTCCTGTGTACTCCTTGTGTTTCACCGGATCCATGTGCTTTATGTCGTAGAGAAAGAGGTTCGTCTCTTTCGCTGCTTCCAGTATATATTTTTTGTCTCCGAAGCCGCATGTGTCAACGGCGCGGTGGAAACCCTCACGTCCGCATGCCTTGAGCGCTTCAAGCAGAAACTCCGGCTGTACGAGAGGCTCTCCGCCGGAGAACGTGATCCCGCCTCCGTCGCGGAAGAATATCTCGTCCTTGCGGAGCTCTGTCATAAGTTCTTCGACCGTGTATCTCCTGCCGCAGAGTTCCCGTGCTCCGGCAGGACAGACTGCCTCGCATCTGCCGCAGCCGCTGCAGATCCGGGCATCCGTTACAAGCCGCCCGTCAGCTACGGAGACGGCTCCGTTAGGGCATGATCCAACGCAGGCGCCGCAGGCTATGCACCTCTCGCTGCGGAAGAGGACCGCGGGAGCCATCGACTGGCTCTCCGGGTTGTGACACCACCAGCAGGAGAGGGGGCAGCCCTTCATATGTACTGTGGTCCTCAAGCCCGGGCCGTCGTGTATAGAATATTTTTTTATATCAAATATCATTCCTGTGATACGCAATCAAGCTGCCCCTCCTCGGATACATCAAGCTCCGAATGCTTTGCGAAGTAATATTTGCGGATAAACCTCTCCTGTACGGCGAAGGACCAGTGCACGTCCCTCACATAGTCCGCCGCCCCGTTGAAATCATGGCTGCGGAACATATCTATCATTGCCTTGTGCTCTTCGAGAGAATGCATCTCCCACTCTTTGACAAATGTCTTGTTCCGCGGGAAATCATAAAGCCGCTCCTTGAGTATCCTGATATGGTGAAGCATCTCTGTGTTATCTGACAGGTTAAGATAGACATCGTGAAATTTCAGATTTTCATCATAGAATGCGGAATAATTGTTCTGGTCGAGAGCTTTGCGCATCTGGATGTTGCATTTTTCCATAATGTCGGCATCGCTGTCGCGGAAACGGAGTGAACCCAGTATTATCACCGCTGACTCAAGGCCGCCGAGGATCTCATATATGTTACGTATTTTCTCAAGTGTCAGCGCGTTCACGGCAACTCCGCGACGGGGATAGATCGTTACAAAACCTTCGGACTCAAGCTGGAAAAGGGCATCCCTAAGAGGGGTCCTGCTCATCCCGAGATCCTTGCTGATTTCGTTCAGATTAAGAAACGCACCGGGACGTATCCTGCCTTCGTTCATCTGAAGGCGGAGATAATCGTAAACCTGCTCCCTTAATGATTTGAGTGTAAAATTGAGTCCGTAGTCCATAATACCTTCCCCTTCCATTTGTCGATTGTACCACAGATATATCAGATTGCAATAGAAATTATAATTATAATAAACTAAAATTGCCTGATATCGCAAAAAAACAGCTGACACCGGAGATATGGCTGATATATAGAAAGCAAAACACTGATGTTTTTGTTCCTGTCAAACGATATAAAAATCAGTCAAAAACTTTATTTTTTGCGTGTTTAAACCATTATAAAACAACTATGAAATAAGTGTAATGTCTTGCCGGAGATCTGAAATATGATATATCTCTGTTGATGTGCTTACATGGAGAGGGAAAAAGGTTATACTTAACAGAATGGTCCTGAAATTTTATAAGCTCGGTCTATACGATAGATGAGAGGAGAGAACTTCGATGAAGATCAAGGAATTCAAGCTTGAAAGACTTTTTGCGCGCTATGTCTCAGATGCGAAATACATGCTCAGCCAGGTTTCATGCGAAGCGTGCACGATGAAGGAAATTCTGGACATGGCCGACGCCGAGTGCAGGGAAAAATGGGATAACCTGAGTCTGGGCTACACGAAGCAAATGGGTTATCCGCTTTTGCGCGAAGCGATTGCTAAGCGATACAATTCGATACGCCCTTCGGACATCCTCGAGCTGACTCCCGAAGAGGGCATCTTCATCTTTATGAACACGATGCTCGACCCGGGTGACGAGGTAATAGTAATGCATCCCTGCCTGCCTTCCCTCTATGAGATCCCACGGGCGCTCGGCTGCAAGATCATCCGCTGGCCGCTCGAAGTTACTAGCTGGGGCTGGCGTCTCGACGTGAACTTCCTGGCCGAAACGATATCGCCGAACACCAAGCTGCTGATCCTGAACATACCAAACAACCCGACCGGTTATATTCCGGTCAGGACAGAGATGGACCGTATACTCAACCTGGCTGACAGGATGGGCACGTGGGTCTTCTGCGAAGAGACGTACCGCGGGATGGAACACGACCCGGCGGCGGCGCTGCCCTCGCTTGCGGATCTCTATTCCCGCGCTACGGTCATAGGCGGGCTTAACAAATACGGATTGCCCGGCACGCGCATGGGATGGCTTGTAACCAAGAACAAGCAGGTGTTGCTGGACTGTGCGGCCTACAAAGACTACACGACGCTCTGCAACAACGCCCCGGGCGAAGTGCTCGCGACCATCGCTATGCGCAATGCCACTGAACTTCTGCAGCGCAACCATAAAATCGTCCTTGAGAACCTGGGTATAGCGGAGTCCTTCTTCAGGCGGCACAAGAGCCTGTTCCAATGGGTCCAGCCCAACGGAGGCTCGACGGCGTTCCCGAGACTCATGCCGCCATTCGACGTAACGGAAATGTGCGAGAGGGCCATGAATGATAAGAGCCTGCTCATCATCGGCGAACGTGCCTTTGGCCTTAACAATAACCACTTCAGGGTAGGCCTCGGACGCAGGGATTTCTGCCGGACGCTAGATGTCTTTGCTGAACTGGTGGAAGAAATGACGGCCGAAGGCGCAAAAGGTTAATATCGGACAGAATATTGCATTGATTTTCTGATATTTTATATACAAACAGGCGGCAGACGCTGGACAGATAAAATCCCGGGTCTGCCTGTGTGTCTATAGTGCAATGCTTGCGTTATATCCTATCTCCCGACGATCGCCATTATCCCGTTAAAATAGGAGACCCTGGGCACGGCAGCGGTTGCGTCGATCACGCCGCAAAAAACAATGTCATCGGTAAATCCCAGTCCCTGCAGTATCCTGCCGTGCTCTGACTCCATGCATACGGAAGTGATATCAGGACCGAAGTGATGCCATAGAGCCATCGCGGCGATCGCCCCGTCCGTGAGCTCCATCTCCGTCCCGCCGTTGGACGGTGCAAGCGCAAGCATCTTTTCAACCAGCATCCCGGCGCAGACCGTGTCCTCCATCGAGTACCCGCCGTTGCAGCCTGACGCTATTATGCCGATCCGTGTCCCGCTGCACAGAGCATCCCATACCACAGCCTCCGCATTGCGCGCGCAGCCCACGCGCACCTCAGCGCAGCCCCGAGCGGCCGCCATAAGAGCCCCGGTCCCGTTCGAAGTAGTGATTATCGCGTTCTTCGGCGCACCCTTCAGTGTCAGCTCAAGAGGTGAATTGCCGAAATCAAAGCCCGGCAGTCGAAGCCCGCCGCGCTCTCCCATAAGCTTCCAGTCTTCACCCAGGTTCTGCCTCAGCAGCGTTGGATCTTCTGCCTCGGGGACAGGCAGGAGCACCTCTCCGCCGGCGTCAAAAAAAGTCGTTATCTGCGTCGATGCGCGAAGCAGGTCTACGACGATGCGACAGTCGTGTTCTTTCAATTTTTCCGAAGGAAGAAGCGCCACATCAAACAGATATTTCAAAGGACAGACCTCCCATGTTATCATTATTGCTGAAGTAAATGTGCTAAAATATCCTTATACAAGAGCTATTTTACGCCAAAATTGACAAGGAGGTTTGAAATGAAATGAAAATGCTTATTGCAGTCGACTTCAGCCCTGTAGGACGCGAAGTAGCGCACAATGGTTACCGCCTTGCACAGAAGAGCGGAATGGACGTGACGTTTTTTCATTGCGCACCGCAGACATCGCGTTTCCTTGAGGGCTACGACATCAAGGCGTTCCTCTCTCCGACCAGCAGGACGGAGCAGCAGAAAATAAAAGAAATGGCGACTCAGAACCTGAACAAAATAATGGAGGACGTCCTTGCGGAATCGGGCAGGACCCCGGGTATCAGTATTGACGAATATATCACTTCTGGCGATGCCGGCGAAGAAATAATCAAATATGCAAAAGCAAATAACTTTGACCTTATCATTATAGGATACAAGAGCTACAGCAATATTGAACATATCCTTGTCGGCAGCACTGCCTCCAAGGTCGCGCGCTATGCCCCCTGCTCGGTCCTCATCTACCGCCCGGGCCGGGATGTCTCCTCGATGAACCTTGATCCCAACCCAAGATGGTAGGTTTCCCCGGCAGGAGAGCCGTTCACCGATAAAAACATCTTAAGTCGACTTTACCTCCAAACTACCCAAGCAGCAAATACCTCCCTGACCCCTGCAGCCTGATTTTTGCCGGATATGTCCCTAATGGCGAAGATCTGGCTGTTTTATTGCATACTGATTTAATCATGCGT
>JAJFTP010000060.1 GCA_021372895.1 Synergistaceae bacterium | reverse complement strand
CACCGGCGAGATCAAACTTGCCGAGGGGGTCGAAATGGTAATGCCTGGGGACAACAGCACATTTGAAGTCAACCTCATCGTGCCGATAGCAATGCAGCCCGGACTCCGCTTCGCAGTACGCGAAGGCGGCCGCACGGTAGGTGCAGGCGTCGTTACAGAGATCATCGAATAAGAGAACCCCAGGAGGGGAATATTTTGGCAAAGAAAATCCGTATAAAACTTAAGGCATTTGACCATCGCGTACTTGACGCCTCCGCAATGCAGATTGCAGAGACGGCAGAGCGTACCGGTGCGAAAGTGTCGGGACCTATACCTCTTCCGACAGAGATCAAGAAGTTTACGGTCCTCACATCACCTCACGTTGACAAGGACGCCCGTGACCAGTTCGAGATCCGGACACACAAGCGCCTGATCGACATAGTAGACCCGACCCCGAAGACGACGGAAGCTCTTATGGAGCTGAACCTTCCCTCGGGTGTCGACATACAGATCAAGCTGTAGAGGTTTGGTCTGAAAGGAGTGAAACGTTTATGAGCATGGGGATTCTGGGCCGCAAGGTAGGGATGACCCAGGTCTTCGACGAAGACGGTAAGGCAGTGCCTGTAACAGTAATTGAGGCCGGTCCTTGCTCCATCGTTGAAATCCGGACACCTGAAAAGAACAGCTACAGCGCAGTGCAGCTAGGTTTTGGAGAAGTCAAGCCGCTTAAGGTCACAAAGCCTATTAAGGGATACTTTGAGAAACAGAAAACAGCACCCAGGCGCTGGCTGAGGGAGTTCCGCGTTGAGAACGCAGCGGACTACCAGGTGGGACAGGAGATCACCGTTTCTCTGTTCCAGAATGGCGAAAATGTTGATGTTATAGGCGTCAGCAAAGGTAAGGGGACCCAGGGTGTTATTAAACGCCATGGTTTCAGCGGCGGCCCTGGAAGCCATGGTGCTTCCGTAAGCCATCGTCACCCCGGTTCTATAGGATGCAGCAGTTTTCCCGGCCATGTTATCAAGGGTCGGAGAATGGCGGGTCATATGGGCAGTGAGCGCGTCACCACGAAGAACCTCATGGTTTTTGCAGTGGACGAAGAGAACAACCTTATTCTTATCAGAGGTTCAGTTCCCGGGGCACGCGATAGTTTAGTCATGATCCGCAAAACAGCGTAAGTAGGGAGGCAGAAGACTATGCCTGTAGTAAAAAAAGTAAATTTTAAAGGCGAGGTTATCGGCGAGGTAGAACTTGCGGATGCCGTCTTCGGAGCCCCTGTCCATGTGCCGGCTATGCATCAGGTTGTGGTCGCGCATTTGGCTAACTGCCGTGTTGGTACTCACAATACCAAAGACCGCGGGGATGTTAGCGGCGGCGGTAAAAAGCCCTGGAGACAGAAACACACAGGCCGCGCCCGTGCCGGCAGTTCTCGTTCTCCGTTGTGGGTAGGCGGTGGAGTTGCACATGGTCCGCACCCAAGGGATTATCACCAGAAGGTCAACAAAAAAGTTCGCCGTATTGCCCTGTGCAGTGCGCTTACTCTGAAGGTACAGGAAGAGAATATGCTCGTGCTTGAACGCTTTGACGTTGAGGCGCCGAAGACAAGGGTACTCATTCAGTTTCTCTCTGCTATAGAGAGCGGGAAGAAACCGCTTTTCCTCCTTCATGAGACGAACATGGCTGTAGTGAAATCGGCTGCCAATATTCCTGGAGCGGCAGTTCTTCATGTGGACAGCATAAACGTCTATGACCTTCTTAAGCATGATCAGCTGATCGCAACTCCGGAGGCTGTAAAAAAGCTCGAGGAGGTGTTCGGTCAATGAACGCAGTAGCTCATGATATAATAGTCCGTCCTGTCATTACGGAGAAAACCAGCCGTATGATGGAGCTTGGGCAGTACACCTTTGAAGTTCTCCCGAAGGCTAATAAGATAGAGATCCGCAAGGCAGTGGAAGAAGTGTTCAAGGTGAAGGTAGTCAGAGTAAACACGATCCAGGTCCGTTCCAAACCGAAGCGGATGGGTGCCTTTTTGGGTCGTTCACGTTCCTGGAAGAAGGCAATCGTAACTCTTGCCAAGGGTGAGAAAATTGCATTCTTTGAGGGCGCAAGCGCCTAGGCAGAAAGGGGTTAAATTTAATGGGAATTAAGAAATTTCGTCCCACTACGCCCAGCCGCCGCCACATGGCTACGCCCGACTTTTCAGAAATTACGAAGGCGAAACCGGAGCGGAGCCTGGTTGTATCACTAAGTCAGTCAGCGGGACGCAACAATAACGGCAGAGTAACAATGCGTCACCATGGCGGCCGGGGCAGAATAAAGTATCGTATAGTGGATTTTAAGCGTGACAAGCTCGGCGTGCCCGGTAAAGTTGTAGCAATAGAATACGATCCTAACCGCTCTGCGCGTATTGCATTGATCTCATATCTGGACGGTGATAAGCGTTATATCCTTTCCCCGGTAGGATTAAATGTCGGGGACAGTGTTTTTGCAGGAGAGAAGTCTGATATTCGTCCGGGTAATGCCCTTAAGCTGAAGGACATTCCGGTCGGTACGGTCATTCACAACATAGAACTTGAACCCGGACGCGGAGGGGTAATGGTTCGCTCCGCAGGAGTCTCGGCTCAGCTTATGGCTAAAGAGGGCAAATATGCATTTGTCCGTATGCCGAGCGGAGAGCAGAGGTTGGTTCTTCTTGAGTGTATGGCTACCATTGGTCAGGTTGGCAACGAAGATCATGAAAATGTAGTTTACGGCAAAGCCGGAAGAAAACGCTGGCTTGGAATTCGTCCGCATATTCGCGGTATGATCCAGAACCCTGTCGACCATCCGATGGGCGGAGGCGAAGGCAAGAGTAAGTCGCACAAGCATCCGGTCTCGCCATGGGGAACTCCGGCAAAGGGTTACCGTACCCGCAAGCGGAAGCCTTCGGACAAGTTTATTGTCCGTCGCCGCAAAAAGTAGCCCGGGTTAGTAGGAGGGAATACAGATGGCTCGTTCACTAAAAAAAGGACCCTATGTAGACGCAAAACTTCTTCGCAGGGTCGAGGACATGAACGATTCAGGGAAGAAGACAGTTCTTAAGAGCTGGGCGCGCAGTTCCAGCATCACACCTGAAATGGTCGGGCACACTATCGCAGTGCACAACGGCCGTATTCATGTCCCGGTTTACATCAGCGATAACATGATCGGACATAAGCTCGGTGAGTTTGCTCCGACCCGTAAGTTCGGCGGTCACGCCGGACAGGAACGCTCCACCAAGGTCAAGAAGTAGGAGGGGCATGGGATGGACGTAAAAGCAACTGCTCATCAGGTTCGGATATCCGCGTCAAAGGTACGCCAAGTGCTGGCGCTTATCAGAGGCAAAAATGCATCTGACGCGTTGCTGGTGCTTAAATATACTCCCAACAAGGGTGCCCGTTATACTGAAAAAGTCCTCAAGAGCGCTATTGCGAATGCTGAGCATAACTTCGGTCTTGATATGGATAAACTTGTTATCAGAGAGGCAATGGCGGACCAGGGAAGTTACATGAAGCGCTTCCGCCCCGTTTCAATGGGACGCGCGCATGCTTTTAGACACCATTCGTGCCACATCACTGTGGTCGTTGGTGAGAAATAAGGAGGGGTGACGGTGGGTCAGAAAGTTCACCCGGTATGTTATAGGCTTGGCGTTATCTACGATTGGGAATCCCGCTGGTATGCAGACGGAAAGAAGTACGCAAAGTTCCTGCACAGTGACCTTGAGCTCCGTGAATGGATCAAAAAGCGGTGGGCAAGTGCGGGCATAAGCCGTGTTGAGATCGAGCGTATCGGCAACGTTATGCGTTTTACGGTTTGGACCGCCCGGCCCGGTGTCGTAATCGGCAAACAGGGTGCGGAGATCCAGGCGGTTCGGGAGGAACTTCAGGCCAAGACTGGGGCCCGGGTTATGATTAATATCCAGGAGATAAAGAACCCCGATGTTGAGGCTCAGGTTGTTGCCGAAGGGGTTGCATCCTCACTGGAGCGCAGAATAAGTTTTCGTCGTGCTATGAAGCAGTCCATCTTCCGTGCTATGAAGTCAGGCGCCAAAGGAATAAAGATCCAGTGCGCAGGTCGTCTCGGAGGTGCTGAAATAGCGCGTACGGAATGGTATCTTGAAGGGCAGCTTCCTCTTTCGACTTTGAGGGCTGACATTAACTATGGTTTTTCCGAAGCACACACCATCTATGGTGTAATAGGCATCAAGGTATGGATATACAAAGGTGAAGTTATGGAGCGTAAGCCCATTATGGAAACGGCTCCGGCTCATAAGGAGAGGGGGTAACTTCTGATGCTTTCTCCGAAAAGGGTCAAATACCGTAAGCCGCATCTGACCCCGTTGCGTGGTTATGCAAAAGGTGCGATCAAGGTCGATTTTGGCGAGTATGGGCTTCAGGCATGTGAGAATGGCTGGATAACCGCCCGTCAGATAGAAGCTGTTCGTGTGGCGATCAGTCGCAAGATGAAAAAGGGCGGGAAGATCTGGATCCGTATTTTTCCGGATCGCCCAGTTACACAAAAGCCTCTTGAAACTCGTATGGGTAAGGGAAAAGGAAACGTCGAATACTGGACCGCGGCAGTCAAGCGCGGCCGTGTCATGTTTGAAATAGCAGGTGTGCCCCGTGAAGTGGCCGAAGACGCATTCCGCACGGCATCCTTCAAACTGCCCATCAAGGTAAAATTGTTAACCCGAGAGGGAGCAGGTGAATAGTATGGATCCCAAGGAACTTCGAGATCTCAGCATATCTGAGCTCAAAGACAAGCACATGCAGTTCAAGGAGGAGCTGTTCAACCTTCGCTTTCAGAATGCGATAGGACAGTTGAACAACTCGGGCCGTATTAAAGAGGTCAAAAAGACAATAGCCCGCGTACTTACGGTAATTACCGAAAAAGAAATGGGCATTGATCGTTCAGGAGCAAGGAGGTAGCCGGCGATGGAAGAACGTACAGCGCATCGGAAAGTCCGTACCGGCATAGTGGTAAGCGATAAGATGGACAAGACCATCGTCGTTCGTGTTGACCGCATGGCCAAACACTCACTTTACGGCAAACCGGTTCTCCGGTCTAAGAAATTTATGGCTCACGATGAGTCCAACGAATGCCGCATAGGCGACAAAGTTCAAATCGCTGAGACCCGTCCGCTTAGTGCAAACAAGCGCTGGGAAGTGGCTGAAATAATTGAAAGGGCCCACATCCTTGGAGTGAAGCCGCTTGAAGAGGAGGAAATCTAAGCTATGATTCAGCTGCGCACAGTGCTCAACGTAGCCGATAATTCCGGTGCAAAGAAAATCCTCTGCATCCAGGTCAAGGGCGGCAGTTTTCACAAAGTTGGAACAGTCGGAGATGTAATTGTTGCGGCAGTCCGCGAAGCGGCGCCAAACGGAAACATTAAGAAGGGCGACGTTGTAAAGGCGGTTATCGTCAGGACGAAAAAGGAGATCCGCCGCAAGGACGGAACTTATGTCCGTTTTGACGACAATGCAGCGGTCGTTATAGACAACAACGGCGATCCGAAGGGGACCCGTATTTTTGGTCCTGTGGCCCGGGAATTGAGAGAGAAGAAATACATGCGTATCGTCTCTCTTGCGCCCGAGGTTGTGTAGGGGGTACTGGTCATGTCCAAGATGAGAATTAAAAAAGGCGACCGGGTCCGAGTGATATCCGGTAAAGACGCCGGCAAGGAAGGCAAGATCCTCAAAAGGGATATCCAGAAGGAGACCGTCATCATCGAGAACATAAATATGATCACGAAGAGCGTACGTCCCAACCAGAAGGATCCCCGAGGCGGTCTTATCAAGAAAGAGGCGGCTATGCATGCGTGCAAGGTTATGCTTGTATGCCCGTCCTGCGGCAAAGCGACCCGAGTAGGCCGCGCCTATCTTGATAGCGGCAAGAAAGTCCGTGTCTGCAAGCAGTGCGGCGAAATCATCGATAAGGTTTAAGGAGGGACTGATATGACTCCGCGTCTTTTGACAAAGTACAGTGAGGAAGTCCTTCCCCGTCTGAAGGAGCAATTCGGATATAAGAATGTCATGGAGATCCCCCGTCTGGTCAAAGTTGTCATCAACATCGGTGTCAACGAGGCGAAGCTTGACCAGAAATATATGGATGCTTCGATCAATGAGCTGACTATTATTTCCGGGCAGAAACCCATGATGAAGCGTGCGAAAAAATCCGTTGCAGGATTTAAAGTCCGTGAGGGGATGCCGGTAGCATGCTGTGTAACGCTGAGGGGGCCCAGAATGTGGGAATTCGTAGACCGCCTTATCAGTATTGCACTCCCGCGCATAAAGGACTTTCAGGGGATTTCGAAGAGAAGCTTTGACGGCAGGGGCAATTATAACCTTGGACTCAAAGAGCAGCTTCTGTTCCCTGAGATCGATTACGATAAGGTCATTCGTCAGCGCGGTATGAACATCACGTTTGTCACAACCGCAAAGGCGGATGAGGAAGCCCAGGCTCTGTTGGCCGAACTGGGCATGCCCTTCGCCCATTAGGAAGGAGTACGGTCATGGCCCGAACAAGCTTGGTAAACAAGGCTCAGATGGAACCTAAATTCAAGGTGAGAAAGTATAATCGTTGTCCCCTGTGTGGACGCCCCCGGGGGTATATGCGGAAGTTTAATATGTGCCGCTGCTGTTTTCGTAAACTTGCACGCGAGGGGAAAATCCCCGGCGTTGTCAAGTCGAGCTGGTAGGCACGTGGGCGTGGAAGGGAGGATCCTTTAATGAATATAACAGATCCTGTCGCGGATATGCTCACACGCATTAGAAATGCGAACGTTGTCTATCATGAAATGGTAGACATGCCTCTAAGCAAGATGCGTCTCGAAATGGCTCGCATCTTGAAAGAGGAAGGCTATATCCGCAACTACAAGACAATCAATGACGCAAAGCAGCCTATGCCGATCCTGAGGCTGACTATGAATTACGGTCCGTCTAAGGAACATGTGATTCAGGGGCTTCGCAGGATAAGCAAGCCGGGACGCCGCATTTATGTCGGCAAGGACGAACTGCCCAAGGTCATGGGCGGACTTGGGATCGCCATGATATCAACGTCAGCGGGACTTATGACCGATGCAGAAGCGCGCAAGCGCGGTCTGGGCGGCGAAGTCGTCTGCTACATATGGTAATGGAGGTGGCATAGGTGTCTAGAATAGGACGTAAACCGATACCGCTTCCAAAGGGCGTTGAAATCAAAGTCGAGGACAAACATGTTCTGATCAGGGGTCCCAAAGGCACGCTTGAGATGGATATTATGCCCATGATAAACGTAGCGGTCGAGGATAATAATATCATAGTAAGCCGTGAGAGCGAAGTCAAAGCTGTATGCGCGGCGCACGGCATGACACGCGCACTGCTCAACAACATGATAACAGGGGTAAACAGCGGATTTGAGAAAGTCCTTGAGATTGTCGGTGTCGGATACCGCGCGCAGATCCAGGGGAAGAATTTGATTCTAAGCCTTGGATTCTCGCATCCGGTAGAAGTGGTGCCCCCCGAAGGCATCGAATTTTCATGCGACAGCCCCATCAAGATCACAGTTCGCGGTATAGACAGGCAGCTTGTTGGTCAGGTCGCCGCGAACATCCGTGGATACCGTCCGCCTGAACCCTATAAGGGCAAGGGTATAAGGTACTCAGGGGAATACGTAATACGCAAGGCCGGCAAGGCCGGCGCCAAGAAGTAGGGCGAGGTGAAGGACGTTGATTAGTAATCGCAGTCGCAATGAAATGCGGGAGCTCCGCCACCGTCGCCTCAGGAAGCAGATCTCAGGCACAGGCAAGCGTCCCCGTCTTGCAGTTTTCGGCAGTTTGAAACATATCTATGCTCAGGTCATCGATGACGAGAGAGGTATTACCCTGGTATCGGCTTCGACAATGGAGCAGGCATTCAAGGACGTTAAGGGCACGGGAAATCAGGAAGCTGCAAAAGCAGTTGGCAAGCTGATCGCCGAGCGCGCTCTGGCCCAGTGTATTAGCGAAGTCGTATTCGACAGAGGCGGCCATGTCTATCATGGCAGGATAAAAGCCCTGGCCGAAGCGGCACGTGAAGCCGGCCTGAAGTTCTAGGAGGAGGCAGAGAAACGTGGCGAAAGAATCATTCAGTAATAAATCCTATAGCAGCAAGGGCAATGAGCTTCTGGAACGCATTGTTTCCATCAACCGCGTCAGCAAGGTCGTCAAAGGCGGGAAAAGGTTCCGCTTCAGTGTCCTTGTGGTTGTAGGCGACGGTATGAGCCAGGTAGGACTGGGCATGGGCAAGGCCAAGGAAATTTCAGAGGCAGTGCGCAAGGGTATTGAGCATGCCAAAAAAAACATGATAGACCTTAAAAAGGTAGGGCACACAGTTCCTCATCCTATTATCGGGAAATTCGGCGCTGCGGAAGTTCTTCTCCGTCCTGCGGCCCCCGGTACCGGAGTTATTGCAGGTCCTGCGGTGCGTGCGATCATGGAACTCGGAGGGGTCAAGGATATCCTGACTAAAGTCATAGGGCGTACCTCCAATCCGATCAATGTATCTTACGCTACTATGGAAGCGGTAAAAAACCTCAGAACGCCCGAGGAGATCCGCCGTCTCCGTGGCAAAGAGCGTAAGGAAGCCTAGGAGGAATATACGATGGCTAAGCTTCGAATAACATGGACAAAAAGCACGATAGGCCGTCCTCCGCGTCAGGAGAGGATCATTAAAGCGCTTGGCCTTCACAGGCTTAACGATACGGTCTTCCATCAGGATACTCCGCAGATACGCGGTATGGTCAATTCCATCTGCCACCTGCTGGAATGGTCTGTTGAGGAATAGGGAGGTACTGCCATGAATCTTCATGAACTGCGCCCGGCAGCGGGTTCACGTAAAAACAAGAAACGCCTGGGACAGGGACTCGGCAGCGGCCAGGGAAAGACGGCCGGAAAGGGGCATAAAGGACAGAAGGCTCGTGCCGGCTGCTCTATAAGTGCAAACTTTGAAGGCGGTCAGATGCCGCTTGCGCGTCGTGTGCCAAAGCGCGGCTTCAGCAATTTCCGTTTTGCTGTCAAATATGAGACAGTCAACATCGCGGATATTGACGAGCGCTTTGAGGCCGGATCTGAAGTAGATGGAGCCAGCCTGTATGAGCTGCGTCTTATCTCCTCTGCGGACAAACCGGTCAAGATCCTAGGCACAGGAGAAATTTCCAAGAATCTTACAGTTCGTGCCAACGCCTACAGTGCATCCGCCGCAAAGAAAATAGAAGCGGCAGGTGGAAAGGCTGAGGTGATATAAGGTGATCGATTCCTTCCGGGATGCCTTCAGACTGCCTGATCTTAAGCGGCGGATACTGTTCACTCTTGCCGCTTTGTTCGTTTACCGTCTCGGCGCACATATCCCGACCCCGGGGGTCGATGCTGCAGCACTGGGGCGGCTCTTTGAGCAGGGCGGTGTTCTGGGGTTCCTGGACCTCTTTGCAGGAGGCGCGCTCAGCAGATTCAGCATATTTGCACTGGGCGTTACTCCATATATCAACGCAAGCATAGTCATGCAGCTCCTTGCAGTTGTCGTGCCCAGCATTGAGAAAATGCAGAAAGAGGGTGAGGAGGGGCGTAAGAAAATTGTTCAGTATACACGTTACGGGACAATAATCTTTGCACTCATCCAGGCGGTTGGAATGACTGGCTGGCTCAGAAACATGGGTATTTTTGCAGGCAGCTGGCTTGACATAGCGCTGGTGGCTGTAACGCTCACAACCGGAGCAGTTGCCGTAATGTGGCTCGGTGAGGTTATGTCAGACCACGGGATAGGAAATGGTATCTCTCTGCTTATATTTGCAGGCATTGTTGCCAGGATCCCGGAAGCTATAATACGAACGTTCACACTTATAAGACTTGGCGAAATGAACATACTGGTGATTATGCTTGCTGTTGCCATCATGATGGCCGTAGTCGCAGGCTGTGTGATGCTTCAGGAGGGACAGCGCCGTCTTCCTGTGCAGTATGCCAAACGCATGGTCGGCAATAAAATGTATGGCGGACAGAGCAGTTTTATTCCGCTCAGAGTCAATACTGCCGGAGTCATCCCGATCATCTTTGCGTCTTCGGTACTTCTGTTCCCCTATACTATAGCCGGACTTTTTCAACACAGCCTGGCGCAGGCGATACAGAAGGCATTCAGCCCAAGCAGTCCCATATACATTGTACTTTATGTGGCGATGATAATCTTCTTCTCATATTTCTATACGGCTGTAGTTTTCAAGCCGGATGATATATCAAGCAACATGAAGAAGAACGGCGGTTTTATCCTTGGCATACGCCCGGGAAGACCGACCACAGACTATATTGAAAAAGTTATGGGCCGCATCACTCTGGGAGGGGCCGTAGCTCTTGCTGCGGTTGCTGTAGTACCGACAATTATGACAGGGCTGATGAACATCAATACCTTCTACTTCGGTGGAACCGCCGTAATCATAGTAGTTGGCGTCGCGCTCGACACAGTGCATCAGATAGAGGGGCAGCTCCTTATGCGCCACTATGAAGGCATACTGAAGCGCCGCGGCGGGAAAAAGGGCGGCCTTTTAAGGCTGTAATTCGGAGGCAGGATATGAGGATCATTCTTATCGGTGCTCCCGGAGCAGGAAAGGGAACTCAGGCCGACAGCATAAAGAGTAAATATCCCATAGCGCACATATCTACCGGAGATATCCTCAGGGCAAATGTCAAGGCCGATACCGGGCTTGGGAAAAGTGCGAAGAGCTATATGGATTCCGGTAAGCTTGTACCTGATGATGTTATTATTTCTATGGTCGAATACCGTCTTAAAGAGCCCGACTGCAAAGAAGGCTTTTTGCTTGACGGATTTCCAAGGACAACACCCCAGGCCGAGGCTCTTGATAAAATTCTGGAGAGATTTGGAATTGCTCTGGACGCGGTTATCGAGCTTTCTGTAGAAGATGATGTCGTAGTGCAGAGACTTACAACAAGAAGGGTATGCAAATCTTGCGGAGAGATATACAATACTCTCTTTAGGCCTGCAAAAACAGAAGGTATCTGCGATAAATGCGGGGGAGAAGTTATTCAGCGGGATGATGACAAAGAGAGCGTGATACGTAAACGCCTTGCAGTTTTTCATGAACAGACAGCCCCTCTCATTGACTACTACCGCAAAAAAGGGCTTCTTGTCACGGTAGATGCGACTGGTCCAAAAGACGCGGTGCTGAAACTTCTCGAACAGAGAAGGGGCGGTTGTAAATGATCACCTTTAAGAGCGACAGAGACCTTGAAAAAATGCGTCATGCCGGCAGGATCGTAGCTGATATGCTTAAGCTGATGCGAGATATGGTCAAGCCCGGTGTGGACACGCTTACCCTTGATGAGGCGGCAGAGAGTCTTCTTGTTAAAGAAGGAGCAAAGCCGGCTTTCAAGGGATACAAAGTGCCATGGGTGCCGGTCCCGTTTCCCGGCACTATATGTGCATCAGTAAACGAAGAGGTCGTGCACGGTATCCCCTCAAGGAGCAGAATACTCCAGGAGGGGGATATAATCAGTATCGACACAGGGGCTTCTGTCGACGGATACTTTGGTGATGCGGCATGTACCTTTGCAGTTGGCAAAATAAGTGAGAGTCGGCAGCGGCTGCTCGATGTCACTTTGGAGTCATTGCACAGGGGGATTGCAGCCGTACGGCCGGGTGCGACGCTTGGAGATGTCGGCCATGAGGTCGAGACCTTTGTGGTTTCAGCCGGATTCGGCCTTGTAAGGGACTACGCAGGGCATGGAATTGGCAGACGGCTTCACGAAGCGCCGCAGGTGCCTAACTACGGCGCACCTGGCAGCGGCATCACACTCAAATCCAGGATGACTTTCTGCGTTGAACCGATGGTCATGTCCGGAGGCGAAGAAGTTACCAGCCTTGCAGACGAGTGGACGGTTGTTACAGCTGACGGCAGTGATGCCGCTCATTTTGAAAACAGTCTCCTTGTAACAGAAGACGGCGTGGAGATACTTACACCATGGGAGTAATCCCGGACGGGCCGGATTTGGAATACAGGATAGGAGATGTTGTTATAGTCCGTCGGGGAAAGCATAAAGGGACATTGTTTGTCGTTGTGGGCACAGAAGGTGAATCTAGAGTTTTAATAACGGATGGGAAACATTACCCCGTTGACAAACCTAAAAAAAAGAACATAATGCACCTTCAAAGAACTTTAATGAGTCTCGAAGATGTGGCTGGGCGTGTTGCTGGCGGGAAACCTCTGGACAACGGCTGGTTGATACAGAAGATTACCGCTATTCTGGATAACGGCAACACATCTTGCAGACAGGGAGGTTGAGGCTACTGCATGGCCAAAGAAGAAGTAATTGAAGTAAAAGGCAAGGTAGTGGAGCCACTGCCCAACGCCATGTTCCGGGTAGAACTGGAAAATGGCCACAAGATACTGGCTCATGTCTCGGGTAAAATGCGGATGCATTTCATAAGGATCCTTCCCGGCGACCGTGTTCTGTTGCAGCTTTCGCCGTATGATCTGACTCGCGGGCGGATAACATACAGGTATAAGTAGTTTGATATCGGGTCATATCTCCCGGAAGCGGGGATTTAGTTTTATTCAAGGAGGTCTACATTAATGAAAGTAAGACCGTCGGTCAAGACAATTTGTGAGTATTGCAGGATAATCAAACGCCACGGCGTTGTACGCGTGATATGCAGCAGAAATCCGCGTCACAAACAGCGTCAAGGAGCAAGGAGGTAGCAGGGTATGGCTCGTTTAGCCGGAGTAGACCTGCCGCGTGAGAAGAGAATCGAAATAGCCCTGACCTATATTTTCGGTATTGGGCCGGCAGTTGCACAGCAGATCATTGCCACGACAGGCGTCGATCCCAACACGAGGGTCAAGGATCTGACTGAGGATGAAGAACAGAAGCTGCGCGCAGAAATTGAAAACAATCACAAGGTGGAAGGTGACCTTCGCCGTGAGATAGCTATGAACATCAAGCGACTCATGGATATTGGTTGCTACCGTGGCCTCAGACATCGTCAGGGTCTCCCTGTCCGCGGTCCGAGGACCAAGACGAATGCCCGCACACGTAAGGGTCCGAAGAGGACAGTAGCCGGCAAGAAGAAAGCCACGAAGTAAGGGCTTACCAGGGAGGGAACAACAGTTGGCCAAACGCGTACAGCGTAGTCGTAAACGCAAGGAAAGAAAGAACGTAAGCTATGGTGTGGCACATATATTTTCGACATTCAACAATACCATAGTCACACTCACGGACAAGCAGGGCAATGCGCTTTCATGGGCATCGGGCGGAAATGTTGGTTTTAAGGGAACACGTAAATCCACGCCTTATGCCGCACAGATGTCGGCTGCACAGGCAGCTAAGGTTGCACAGGATCACGGCGTTTTAGAGATTGATGTCATAGTCAAGGGCCCGGGCCCGGGGCGTGAGTCGGCTATACGTTCGCTTCAGGCGGCCGGGCTGCAGGTCAATGTGATACGTGATGCAACTCCGATCCCGCACAATGGCTGCCGTCCGCCAAAACGGCGCCGCGTATAGTTTTTAAAGGAGGTAACAGACTGGTATGAGCAGATACACAGGACCTGTTTGCAGGCTTTGCCGTGCAGAGGGTACGAAGCTCTTTTTGAAGGGAGACCGCTGTTATACTGAGAAATGCGGCCTTACCAAGCGTAATTCAAAACCGGGGCAGCACGGCACCCGCCGCGGTAAAATGAGTGAATACGGACTCCGTCTCAGGGAGAAGCAGAAACTTCGCCGTTTCTACTGCCTCAATGAATCTCAGTTCAGCACTGTATACGAAAAAGCTACAAAACTGTCCGGGCAGCCGGGGCATAATTTCCTGCAGCTTCTGGAACGCCGTCTTGACAATGTGGTCTATCGTCTCGGTTTTGGTGTCAGCCGCAGCCAGGCACGTCAGTTGATCTGCCACGGACACTTTACGGTGAACGGTCATAAGCTTGATATACCGAGTGCGGTGCTTAAGCCCGGTGATGTAGTAGCGGTAGCAGAGGGCAGCAGAGACGTGGTCCTTCTCAAGAACAACATGGAGACAGCCGCAGCCCGCAGCATCCCGGCATGGCTCTCGTTCAATGCCGATGCTATGACAGGCAGCGTTGTAACCGTGCCTATCCGCGAGCAGATCGAAGTGCCTGTAAACGAACAGCTCGTCGTTGAATTCTATGCCCGTTAGGGAAACGAAAGGTGGGGGAGAATATGGAGCATGATCGTCACGAGATCATAGTACAGGAATCCACCCCGTCGTACGGCAAAATAATCATTGAGCCTCTCGAAAAAGGTTATGGGGTAACGCTGGGGAATTCTCTTCGCAGGGTGCTGCTTTCTTCCATCAGTGGTGCTGCAATAGTAGCAGTGCGCATTGAGGGTGTGCTGCATGAGTTCAGCACTGTTCCCGGTGTAAAAGAGGACGTTATCGAACTTTTGGTAAACCTTAAACATATACCGGTTTGTTGCCACTCATCCGCAGTCAGGACCCTTCGTCTGGAAGCGGAAGGGCCTAAGGTTGTTACTGCTGCGGATATCGAGCCTGACAGCGAGGTTGAATTTCCTGATCCCGAAGCCTATATATGTACATTGGAAGAGGGCAAATCGGTTATTATGGATATCTATGTAAGCACAGGCACCGGTTATGCTGCAATAGATCGTCCGCGGGCGGCTTATCTTCCTGTTGATGCACTTCAGGCGGATGCCCTATATTCACCGGTAAAGAGGGTAAAATACGATATACAGGATAAACGAATGGGACAACGAACGGACTATGATAGCCTCTGCCTTGAGATATGGACGAACGGGGCAGTTTCTCCTGAATCTGCCGTTGTTCAGGCCAGCAGGATACTTAAGGGCTACTATGCCTCTATAGTTGATTCCCTTGCCGGGTCTGGAAGCAGCGCTCTGGATGAGATCATCAAGGGCGATGACTCGGCAAAATCTGCGGCAGTTGCTGCCGGGATGGAGAAGCGGTCAGTTGTTCCCGGGTTCCAGATGGGAGAAAATTCTATATATTCAAGACCAGTCCGAGACCTTGAACTTTCGGTGCGAAGTGAGAACTGCCTTCTCCGCGGAGGAGTCCACATGATCGGTGAACTTGTCTCCAGGACCAGGGACGACCTTCTTAAGATCCGCAACCTCGGCAAGATCTCACTCAGGGAGATTGAAGAGAAACTCTCTAAATTTGACCTGCATCTCAGCGGAGACATAAGCGCCCCGCTTGATGATGATGACATCGACGAACAGAAACAGAAGGAGGAGTAATAAATGAGACACCGCGTAACAACAAGGCGGTTGGGGCGCTGCAGCTCCCATAGGTGGGCTATGCTTGGAAACATGGCCGCCAGTCTCTTTATTGAGGGCAGCATTGTTACCACTACGACAAGGGCAAAAGAAGTCCGCAGGGTAGCCGAGAAACTCATCACAAAGGCTAAATCCGGCGAGCTGGACGATCGTCGACTTGTCATAGCCCGTTTGCCCCACAAAGAGGCTGTTGCTAAGCTCTTCAACGAACTTGGACCGAAATATGCCAGCCGCAATGGCGGCTATACTAGAATTGTCAAACTCGGCGCACGCTTAGGCGATGCCTCCCCTATGGCGGTCATCCAGCTGGTTGACTAGCCTGTAATGAAATTTGGGACGGCCCTTTCTCTCAAGGGTGTCGAATTCCGGTATCCTGAAGCTGCGAAGGCAACTCTTCGCGGCTTGGATCTGGAAATAGAAGCCGGAGAGTGGATAGCTGTCCTTGGCTCTAACGGGTCAGGGAAGTCTACCTTGATGAAACTCTTTAATGCCCTGTTGATCCCTACGCAGGGCGTTTGTCTTGTTGATGGACGGGACACAAAGGGTTTTGGTGAGGCTGAGGCTGTGCGTTCAAAAATTTCCATAATATTTCAGAATCCTGAAGATCAGATCGTTGCGGCTGTAGTTGAGGAAGATACGGCTTTTGGTCCGGAGAATCTTGGGCTGCCGTCTATTGAGATACAGGCGCGTGTTAAAGACGCGCTTACCGCCGCTGGACTTTGGGACAGGCGCAAAGCCCCTGTTTCGGCGCTTTCCGGGGGACAGAAGCAACTTCTTGCTCTTGCCGGAGCTCTTGCCGTTAAGCCGGGATGTCTTTTGCTTGATGAGGCAATGTCGATGCTTGATCCGGCCGGCCGCAGGAATTTTCTTGAGCTTGTAAATAATGAGAACGATAACGGCCTGACTATTGTGCAGGTCACACATCGCCTTGAAGAAATTTCAGGCGCCGATGTTGTTGTCGTACTTGAAAATGGAGTTTTTGTCTGGCGCGGAACACCTGAGGAGTTATTGGCGCAGCCTCGGGAAACCCTGCGTGAGATGAACTTTGAGAAACCTCCTGTTGCTGTGCTGAGGGACGAGCTGGCAAAGAATGGTGTGATCCCATGGTCGACACGAGCCGATATCTTAAGCATAAGAGATAAATTATGTCTCTGAAAGTAAAAAATCTAAGCTATACATATAATTTGGGAATGCCGACTGAAACGGCCGCACTCTTTGATGTCTCTCTGGAGGTGGAAAGCGGCGAGATACTGTCGATCGTAGGGCATACCGGCAGCGGTAAATCCACGCTTGCTCAGCATCTTAACGGCATTATGATCCCGCAGTCCGGAGAGGTTTCGGTCAACGGGATCACAGTTTCATCAGATTCGAAAGACCTTCGCAAGATCCGCAGGGAGGTCGGGCTTGTATTTCAATACCCCGAACAGCAGATATTTGCAGAGACAGTTGAAGAAGAAATAGCATTTGGCCCATATAACTGGGGAGTACGCAAAGAAGATCTGCACAGCAGGGTCAGGGCGGCCGTCAGAATGATCGGTTTGGACGAGTCTATCCTCCCATGCAATCCGTTTACGCTTTCAGGCGGTCAGAAGCGGTGTGTTGCAATAGCCTCAGTCCTTTCCTCGGATCCATCATACATAGTGCTTGACGAGCCCACAGCCGGACTTGACGCACGCGGCGCCCGCGAACTGCTTGCGGTCCTGCGTTCCAGAGCTGATCGAGGCATTGGCATTATACATATAACACATGATCTTGATCTGGCGCTGCGTATCAGCACAAAAATACTTGTCCTGGAGAACGGGAAACAGATATTATGCGGTTCCCCCCGTGAAACCGCTGAACTTCTCCGCAGTACGCAGGTACTGGGGCTGGCCCTGCCTGATGTTTTAAAACTGTCGTTTGAACTCAGGGAAAGCGGACTCATCAACTCAATTACATGGGATCCTCATGAGCTTGCGAAGATGATAACGGAGGCAGGCTAAATGTCTTTTATAAGCAGAATTACGCTTGGACAGTATATACCGGCTGATTCTTTCCTTCATGCTCTGGATCCGCGCTGCAAAATCCTTATGACTTTGCTTGCGATGACAGGGATATTTGCCAGCGGGACCTTACCTGCACTTGTCTTATGGGGACTTATGCTGCCGGCGGCAATATATATGTCAAAAGTTCCGGTCGGAGCAGTGTTGCGTTCTGCGAAGCCGGTTCTTATCCTAATAATATTTACATCGCTGCTGCATTTATTCTGGACGCCTGGTGCAGAAATATTTCGGCTTGCTTTTCTCTCTGTTACAGAAGAGGGTTGTGTTATGGCACTGCGTATGGGACTTAGGCTTCTATATCTTGTTCTTTATGCCGGGTTGCTGACCCTGACTACAAGTCCGTCGGAACTTTCGGATGGGCTTGAGGCTATTATGGGACCGTTTCGCAGGTTTGGCCTGCCTTCACATGAAATAGCAATGATGATGACCATCGCTTTGCGTTTCATACCGACGCTTTTTGAAGAGACGGAACGTATAATAAAGTCTCAGATGTCAAGGGGGGCTGACTTTGAAAGCGGCGGACTTGTAAAAAGAGCAAGGGCTTATATTCCTGTCCTGATCCCCTTATTTGTCCTCGTTTTTCAGCGGGCCGAGACGCTGGCATCAGCAATGGAGTCCAGATGCTACAGGGGCGGGAAGGGGCGTGTCCGCATGTACCCGCTTAAATGGGGATGCGCAGAAAATACCGCGGTAATGATTTTCGTTATTTTTATTGTGACAGTGATTATCATTGACAGGATGTCCATGTGAGATGGTCCGCTATACGGCGGAAATAAGCTATAACGGTTCAATGTTTCATGGCTGGCAGCGTCAGTCCGGGCTCACTTCAGTGCAGGGAGTTCTTGAGGATGGTCTTTCATTCCTCAATGGCAAGCATGTTGACGTTATAGGTGCCGGACGTACCGATGCCGGAGTGCATGCCCGCGGCCAGGTCTGCAGCTTTGGCATATCCAGGAAGTGGGACAGCCGCGAACTTATGCTCGCGCTGAATTCAAAACTGCCTGATGGCGTGACTGTTATGCGCCTGACGCAAGTAAGGCCTGATTTTCACGCAAGATACGATGCCGTCAGCAGGGAGTATATGTACTTTATCTGGAACAGGAACGCTATATATCCGCACCTTGCACCCTTTACCTGCTGGCTCAAAGGAGGCGGCTATGATTGGTCCCTTGCTGCAGAAGCATGTAAATATCTCAAAGGAGAGCATGATTTTCGAAACTTCTGTCACCGCGGAAACAAGAATGGGAGTACGGTCAGAACGCTTCACAGTGTAAGACTGCAAAAGAGCGGCAGCTTAATAAGGCTTCATCTCAGAGGCAGTGGTTTCCTCACAAATATGGTGCGTATAATAGTCGGGAACCTTGAACTGGTGGCTAAAAAAGAGCGTGACCCTGAATGGATAAACGAATTATTCAAGCCTGAATATGACAGAAGAGATGGCGGGAGAACGTTCCCACCCGCCGGGCTTTTCCTATGGAAAATAAATTATGATCCGTCACCGTGGGATTAACACGTAATGGGTGTTCTGTTGTAGAATAACTTCATATGTGAACTAAAAATTGTATTGAAAGCGTGTCTGTTTTTTTAGGGAGGCTGACTGATTTGTGGAGCAGGGATATAGGAATAGATCTGGGAACAGCTACGGTTATAGTATTTATTAAAGGTAAGGGAGTAGTCCTGAGGGAACCATCGGTAGTTGCGATGGATCAGAACACAGGTAAAATCTTCTCTGTCGGTGAGGATGCGAAAATCATGATAGGCCGGACTCCGGGAAACGTAGTAGCGATACGACCTCTGAGGGACGGCGTTATAGCTGACTATACCATGACAGAGGTAATGCTCAGAGAATTTATAAAGAAAGTTACATCGGGTGTGGAGCGGATCGTCCGTCACAGAATAATGATAGGTGTACCTGCCGGCGCAACTGATGTGGAACGGCGTGCAGTCCTTGAGGCCGCGCTTGAAGTAGGCGCAAAGGAAGCATATCTGATAGAAGAACCAATGGCCGCGGCAATAGGAGCGAACATGCCGGTTGGTGAACCTGTGGGCAATATGGTTGTAGATATAGGCGGCGGCACTACTGACATCGCCATTGCGTCACTGGGAGGGCTTGTCGTTTTCGAATCGCTGCGAGTCGGCGGAGATAAGTTTGACGAGGCATTTGTACGCTATATGCGGCGGCAGTATAACCTTGCGATCGGCGACCAGACTGCCGAGGATGTAAAAAAGTCGATCGGAGCCTGTGACATTGCACGGGCATCAGAAGATATGACGATGGAAATAAGGGGCCGGGACCTGATCCAAGGCCTGCCTCGTCAGATGACTGTATCCAGTGTGGATGTCGCACGGGCTATAGAAGAGCCGGTCAACAGCATAATTGCCGGCATAAAAAGGGTCCTTGAGAAGACACCGCCTGAACTTGCCGCAGATGTTATTGACAGAGGAATAATTCTTACGGGCGGAGGAGCTTATCTCCGCGGACTTACCGAACTTATAACCGAAGAAACTGAAATAAATGCCGTAGTGGCGGAATCAGCGGCGGAGTGTGTTGCGCTTGGCACGGGAATAGCTCTTGAATCACTGGATAAACTTAAAGAAACCGGAGCTGTATATTCGGCAACTAAGCGAGGATATAAATGGCGTTGACGAGACAGCAGTCAAGCAGGCCTGGCTGTTTCCCTGAATAGTCAGTTTATACCGGGAATAATATTTTGCCGATAGTATGGCTGTATCTAAAATTTTAGTATTTTGGCAATGGAATAACAGCCATGATTTTTTGAAATGAAACTAAAATTGTTGTGCAATTTATAAACGTAGACTAGAATAGAGTTTTTTTGCTTATCTTCAATTCACGTTAGAGAAAATAAATATTCAGAATTTTCTTTTGATGTTTAATAATAAATTAAATACAAGTAATAAATGCCATAATTAAAAGTAATAAAGTTTATTAAAAATCGGGTATTTGATCCTAAAAATGCTTGTAAATTTCCAACGGGGGATTTAATTCTGACAATTTATATTTTTGCTATTTTTCATGGGGGTGGGAATGTGTAAATTGAATATAGTTGTCTGGAAATTAAGCCTTGATTTTAATCTTTATGAAGGCTACACTTATAGTATAAATCAATTATAATAATGAACTTTTTTTATGACACAGTACAAAAAATCTAAGGAGGTAGTTCTAATGTCAGCAAACTTTTCAGTAGCGCCAAAGGATGTATTCCCAACCATCGAGAAGCTGATGCTACGTGACGGATTCGATATTGTCATTGACATGGAGAAGTCAAAGGGAAGTCACATTGTCGATTCAGTATCGGGTATAAACTGGCTTGACTTCTACACGTTCTTTGCATCATCGCCTTTTGGGATGAACCACCCGAAACTCGAGACCCCGGAGTTCAAAGAAAAGATTTTCCGCGCTGCTATCAATAAAGTTGCAAATTCCGACATCTATACCCAGGAAATGGCAGAGTTTATAAAGACATTCGGCGAAGTTGCAGTTCCCGAAGGCTTTAAGCATATCTTCCTGATAGACTACGGCACGCTGGCGGTCGAAAACACCTTCAAGGTCGCAATGGACTGGAAAGTCAGCAAGCTTCTTGCGGCGGGCAAGATTTCAAAGGGCGATGCCTATGACGGCAAAAAAGGGACCAAGATCCTTCACTTCAACGAAGCATTCCACGGCCGCAGCGGATACACCCTTTCTGTGACAAACACCAACGACCCGAACAAACACCAGCGTTTCGCCAAGTTCACAGAGTGGCCGCGTGTACTCAATCCTAAAATCACATTCCCCCTGGAGGACAACCTCGGTGTGGTGCAATGGCTCGAAGCGCAGTCTATCAAGCAGATCAAAAAAGCGATTATGGATGATCCTGACGGGATCGCGGCTATTATTATCGAGACTATCCAGGGAGAAGGCGGAGACAACCACTTCCGTACAGAATTCTTCCAGCAGTTGCGCAACATTTGCGACGAATCTGACATAATGCTGATTTTCGACGAAGTTCAGTGCGGAATGGGCATAACCGGCAAGATGTGGGCATGGCAGCATCATACCCCTGTGATGCCTGACATCTTCTCCTTCGGGAAGAAGGCGCAGGTCTGCGGGCTTATAGCGGGTCCCCGTGTCGATGAAGTTGAGAATAATTGTTTCACTGTCTCCAGCAGGATAAACTCAACATGGGGCGGCAACACTGTCGATATGGTCCGCTCAACGAAGTACCTCGAGATCTACCGTGAAGAGAAGATCCTTGACTATGTCACGAACACAGCCGGACCGGCGCTATACAAAGGGCTCAAGGAACTCGAATCAGAATTTTCAGGATACATCTCTAACGTCCGCGGCAAGGGGCTTATGTGTGCATATGACATCTGCTGCCCGGAACTCCGCGACAAGTTCCTCAAGGAGTGCCACAACAACAACATGCTGATCCTCGGCTGCGGAAGCAATACAGTCCGCTTCCGCCCTGCACTCAATGTGCCCGTTGCGGACATAGAGAAAGGGATCGAGATCTCACGCAAGGCGGCAAAGGCAGTATTTACAAAGTAATTACGAAAGACACAAAAGACATATCTGTATAACAAAAGATCCGGCCTGAGGCCGGATCTTTTGTTTGAAGAAGTATAGTTTGTCCGGCCATATTTATTATTTTTTGCGAGCAGGTAAAAATATCCTGCTATAATGAGATTGCATGTGATATATAGAAAATCGTCATCTTGTACGAATGCGGAGGTGGTGTCTTTGTTCGAGCTCCTCAAAGAAATGAACTGGAGCCTGCTGGGTACCCTGATAATTGCGAGTGCGATCGTTGCATGGGCCGGCGATATAATCGGCATGAAACTCGGCAGGAAAAGGATCACCTTCCTTAAACTGAGACCTAAGTATACATCCAGGATAATATCCGTGCTTACAGGCGTGGGTATCGCTATTGTGACGCTGTTTGTCGTCAGCGCCGCGTCTGAACCTGTCCGCACCGCGCTGTTCAGCATGAATTATGTCCAGAATCAGATAACAAACCTTACTGCGGAACTTCAAAAAAACAGGTCGGACCTTCAGGGGATGGAAGTAGAACTCTTTGAAAGTAAGGGCGATCTTCAGGAGAAGCAGGATGAGCTGATGAGAGTCGAACAGAAACTCTCACGCGCTACAAAGAGCCTTGAAGAGGCACGCCTTCAGCTTGTCGAAATGAAAGCCGTAAAAGAAAAGACGGAAAAGGAACAAAGAGAGCTCCAAATGGAAAAAAGCAGACTGCAATCAGAAAGCAAAAAACTTGAAGAATCTGTTAAGTTGCTTAAAGAGGAGTCGGAACAGCTTAAAGCTGGCATACAGCGTCTCAGGGAAGGCAGGATAGCCGCGCTTACAGGAGAAATACTTGCGCAGGGAGTCATATCTGCCAATGTGATTACAGAACAGCAGATAGATCAGATCATTGACAGACTTGCCGATGAAGGGCGCACACTTCTTGCTTACAGGTTCGGTAAAAAGACGGAAGATATAGAGTCATTGCAGGTAGACAACGAATCGATAGAAAAAGTCAAAAAAACACTTACCCGCTCTCCTGGGCGCTGGCTTGTGAGACTGACCGCGCTTACAAATGCAGTAGAGGGCGAACCCGTAATGGCGGAGACAGAGGTGTTCAATACCAAGCTTATATTCAAGGCTAAAGAAGTTCTCTCAGAAAAGAGATTTGAAAGCGGTATGCCGCGCGAACAGGTTGAAGAACTTGTATTCAGGGCGCTCAGGGATGTCAATGTGCATGCGGCAAGGGAGGGCGTTCTGAGGAATCCGCTTACAGGGAACGTCGGATCGATGGACACGGCTGAATTTATTGATGCGATAGAGAAAATAACGGAAAGCAAGACCGGCATAAAACTTTATATTATAGCTGCAGAAGACATTTATACAGAGGGTCCGGTCCGCGTAAAGCTTATTTTAAAAAATAATTAACGGAAGAAGATCACTATATGCTAATAGTTGCTTGTCAGAAATGCGGAGAGTTAAAAGTGCTGGCCGGTTCGCCTGACGCGAGCGGTATCGCTCATGTGGTGTGGACGTGCAAGCGCTGTGGTGCGGGGCAGGTTATGGAGATAGCCGTAAGCAAGGATGCACGTCGCGGTGACCTGCGTAAAATAATCGGGGGGCTTGCTCTGTCTAAAATCGCGGCAGATAAGTCTGGAATGCAGGATATGCATGATGAAGACGACGGGGATGAGTTTGGGGATGGCTAACACTGATAATGCAAAGTCGGAATATTCCGGTTACTGTTACTATGACAGCAAACTTGCCGTAACACCGGAAGACCTGCAGGAGCTGTATATGTTCACCCGCTGGGGCCGCAGCCGCTCGCTTGAACAGATAGAGAAAATGCTGTTCGGCACAAGTATGTGTTTCTCTGTCCGCTATAATGGCAAGCTTGTCGCTTTCTGCCGCATAATGACCGATTTTGTGTTCAGGGGGTCTCTCTGGGACATACTTGTACACCCGGATCATCAGGGGAAGGGCCTTGGATCTGACCTGCTGCATTATGCACTTGACCATCCTGCGATCAAACCCATACCTATTCTTGTCACCTACACCAGCGAACTCACGGGATTTATGACCAGACTGGGGTTTGAAACCAGGGAGGGTCTGCTTATTCTTCAGCGCCGGCCAATTGAATATTCTTAAAACGAGGCAAAAATCCAAATGTGGATCAGCCTGCGTTCTCGCACGGCTGCGGCATTGGGATCATGTGCGTGTTTTTCCCCTGTACAGGATCAATAAAGAATAATAGAATGGCAGCGTTGTGTCTGTGGCACAGTAAAATATACGGAGGTGTTTGAAATGAGCAAAGAAAGGTATCTTATCTCGTCTGAGTCAGTGACGGAAGGACACCCGGACAAACTCGCAGATCAAATATCCGATGCGATCCTTGACGCCATTTTGACGGAAGATCCAAACGGAAGAGTTGCATGCGAGACACTTGTGAGCACGGGGCTTGTTGTAGTGGCCGGAGAAATAAGCACGAACTGCTACGTGGATATTCCGAAAATTACGCGAAGCACAGTAAAAGAAGTGGGATACACCAGAGCCAAGTATGGCTTCGATGGTGACACCTGCGCCGTTATTACCGCGATCGACGAACAGTCCGTCGATATAAAACGCGGAGTTGACAAGGCACTGGAAGCACGTTACCTCTCGAATGACGAGATAGATAAAATTGGTGCCGGAGATCAGGGGCTCATGGTGGGCTATGCATGCGATGAGACGGAAGAGCTTATGCCTCTGCCGATCTCGCTTGCACACAGGCTTGCACGCAGGCTTGCAGAGGTCCGTAAGAACAAGACGATCCCATATCTGCGTCCCGACGGGAAGAGCCAGGTTACAGTGGAGTACATCGACGGCAGACCTGTAAGTGTGGACACGGTAGTTATAAGTGCACAGCACCATCCTGCGGTTGATCAGGCACAGATATCCTCGGATATTGAAGAGTATGTGATCAGGCCGATAATTCCCGAGCATCTTATAGTTAGTAAGCCGCGTATCCTGGTGAACCCCACAGGTCGGTTTGTTATGGGCGGCCCACAGGCGGATAGCGGGCTTACCGGCCGTAAAATTATAGTTGATACTTATGGAGGAGCTGTTCCCCATGGCGGGGGGGCATTTTCAGGCAAGGATCCGACTAAGGTCGACCGCTCCGGAGCATATATGGCGCGTTATGCCGCGAAGAACGTAGTGGCAGCAGGACTGGCATCCTCATGCCAGATACAGGTCGCCTATGCTATAGGTGTGGCAAAACCTGTCTCTATCATGGTCAGGACATTCGGAAGCGGCAAAATATCAGATGATAATATAAAGGAACTGCTTATAGAGTACTTCGATTTCCGCCCTGCGGCTATAATCAGGGACTTGGACCTCCGCAAGCCTCAATACAAACGCATTGCTGCTTATGGACACATGGGGCGTGTCGACGTTGATCCGATGCCGGCCTGGGAGCGCACTGACAAAGCGGAAATTCTAAAAAAAGCGGCAAAATCCTAACAGGGATTTTAAAATTAAGATCCATCTGAAACTGGCTGTTAAATCAATTATAATGTTGATGCCCCACCTTGTCTGGCCCGAACATTGCCCTGTATGCGGCAGGGTGGGCGTATCACATTGTCCTGTATGTCTCGGATCCGTTGCCTCTCCGCTCCCGCCGTACTGTCTTTGCTGCGGCGGTCGTTACGGGGTGGATTGTTGCTACGGTTCGGTGCCGTGTTTTGCTCTTGCGGTACACGAAGGCATAGCGAGGGATTTGATCCTGAGACTTAAATACCGCAATGTACGCAGTTTAGGATTGCCTATGGGTATGCTCATAGGCAAGATGCTCCCCTATACGGAATCCGACGTTATAGTCCCGATCCCTCTGCACAAGACGAGCGGAAGGGCATATAACCAGACTGAGATGCTGGCACAGGGGATAGCCGAAGTCAGGCATACTTATTGTGATCATCACGCGCTGGAATGGAAATTTGAGCTCGGTACGCAGACCGGTAAACGGGTGCACGAGAGAAGGTCTATGCCGGCTGATGCGTTGCAGGCGGATGTACGAAGTGTTTCCGGTAAAAGGGTCCTGCTGGTTGATGATGTCTATACGACAGGCGGTACGCTGAGAGCTGCGAAACATGCTGTAGAATCCGCAGGAGGCATGGTTACGGCGGCTGCAGTCTGGACAAGAAGGATAACATCGGCAGAGAACGAAAAGGCTTGGGACGGAACAGCCGGATTGTAGCAAACTTACGGCGTGAATCGGGTCAGACATCGGTATTTTCTATCTTTGGCATGCTATGGTATATAGTTCATGTTTCTTTAGGTGAGGACTGTTATAATGTCTTTGTAAAAAGACGATTTTTGTTTTTAAAGAAGGGGTAATCGCATGTTACGCAGGATAGGTGTTCTTACAAGCGGAGGTGATTCTCCCGGGATGAACGCGGCTATACGTGCCGTCACGCGCACAGCCCTTTATCACGGGTTACAGGTGGTCGGGATACGCAGAGGCTATGAAGGCCTGCTTGAGGGTGATTTTCTGCCGATGACGAGGAGTTCTGTCGGAGGTATCATCCTGCATGGCGGCACGATCCTCCGTACAGCCCGCTGTGATGCTTTTATGAGACCTGAGGGTGTCAATTTAGGAGTATCGAAGCTCAAAGAAAATGACATTGATGCGTTGGCGGTAATCGGAGGCGACGGTTCATATCGCGGGGCCTTGGAACTTCACAAAAGAGGCATTATGGTCGTAGGCATACCTGGAACGATAGATAACGACATAGCAGGCACTGACTGTACAATTGGTTTTGACACCGCCTGCAATACGGCGCTAGAATGCATCAGCAAGCTGCGCGATACCGCGTCCAGCCATGACAGAATGTTTATTATTGAGGTTATGGGGCGTCGCTCCGGCTACCTGGCTCTTGAGACCGGGGTCGCCTGTGGTGCGGAATTTGTTCTTTTGCCGGAGATCCCTGTGGATATAGAGGCAATAGCCAGAAAGCTGCATAACGCTAAGGAGGAGGGCAAGACGCATTCCCTGATCGTCCTTGCAGAGGGAGTGATGTCCGCTTCGGAACTTGCCGCCAAGCTCAAGGACCATAGCGACTACGATCTGCGTATAGTCGTTCTTGGTTATTTGCAGCGCGGCGGGGCGCCGTCATGTTTTGACACTGTTCTTGCGTCGAGACTGGGTTCCGCTGCCGTAGAACTGCTTCTCGAGGGACAGACTGGGATGATGGTGGGCCGTGTCGGAGGCAGTATCGTTGCTTCTCCTCTTCAGGTTGCCTGGGAACAAAAAAAACCTCTCGATCCCGATATGCTGCGTCTTGTCGATACCCTGAGCATATAGATGATAGATGTGTTATAAAAGGGAAGGAACAAAGACAAAGAACCAAGTCCCTTTAAAATTTGCACAGGAGCTCACATCTGTCGTTGCTTTGGACAGAAGCGGCAGGAGAGTATCCGGGCTTTGCCGTCCGGAGTACTGGCAGATGGCGGCAGAGAAAATTTCAACGTTTTCAAAGGTAGCAGTAGTTTCAGGTTTTTTTGTCCCATCAGCAGGAGCGGCTGAGACAGACGGACCGGGCGGGGCGGTTATGCTTGCACGTGCGTTTCTGGAGCAGGGCGCCGCTGTGGAAATATGGACAGACCATCTTTGTTTGGACGTTTTTAGAGCCTGTGCAGCCTCTGCAGGATTACCTCCCGAATGTGTGAATGTGGCTGAGGCAGACGAAGTGATCGATTCCTTCTCGCCTGACGGCATCATTTTTATTGAGAGGCTGGGGCGTGCTGCAGACGGTAATTACTACAACATAAGAAAAAACAATATATCAGCGTGGACGCCAAAGCTTGATGGATTTGCCATAGCATGCTCAGATAAGAACATTTCAACTATAGGTATCGGTGACGGCGGCAACGAGGTTGGAATGGGAAATTTTATCTCCGAACTTTATGATATACTTCCCGATTATAGAGAATGCCTTTCGGTCATTCGCACTGATATTGCCATACCGGCTGATGTAAGTAACTGGGGAGGTTACGCGCTGGTAGCGGCCCTATCTCATATCTGGGGAGTCTGGCGCGGACACCGGGGAGGGGATGAGCGTGCAATGATGGATGCGCTTGTCCGCAGCGGTGCAGTTGACGGTATAAGCAGAAGAGTCGGGTTTTCAGTTGACGGGCTTCCCCTTAAGTTCCATGAAGCCGTGGTCTCCGGTCTTTTTGATATCTGGAAAAGGTTTCAAATCTAATTTTTTGTCTTTTGTATCATTCTCATGGTAGAATAATCTGTCAGAGATTGGTGGTCTTATATGAAGTATCATGAAACAAGCGTATCCGGCAAAAGACCGCTTGTCTTTCTCGGCATAAGTGTTATAGTTCTGCTCCTGCTCAGTGCCTGGAGTCTAAGCGGCGGTCTTTTTGGAGTTTCTTTCCGTATTGAGCGGGCAGTGATATGTCAGGAGCTCGACGATGATCGTCAGCCTTTAAACATCGGCAACAGCATCCCATATGGTTCACGTCAGATATGCTTATGGTTTCGTTACTCTTCAGCCAGTGAGGGGAGCCACATTGCAGTTTCGTGGTATTACGGAAAAGAACTTGTACTTTCAGAGTCTATTAAACTTATGGCAAAAGACGGAGAGAGGGCATTCTATCTGCTCCGAGAAGAGGGTACCCCCTTGCCGGTCGGTTCATATCGCGTTATGGTTTCAACACCGACCAAAGTTTGGTCGGAAATAAATTTCAATGTGGTCAGAAGGAAATGACACAAGACCGGGAGGTCAAGAGCGTTGCCGAGGAAAAAGAAGGAAACAGAAACAGAAGGAGTTCAGGAGATAAAGACTGAAGAGGCAGCCATCAAAGCTGTCAAATCGGTGTTGCCAGTGAGACAGGAGCCTGAGACCATAAAAGTTAAGGATGAAGCACAAGGTGCCGGTCCCGCGGATGCTGTGCCAAAAACGACAGCGGAAGTTCCATCCGCAGTAGAAGTTTCAGGCTCTGCGGAGCCAGAGAAGAACGAAAAGGGGCAGTACAAGCATACCCATCCTAAACTTGGTTTTAATTTCCTTGCCGGGCAGACACTGACCGAACTCAGAAAAATAGCAAAAGAGATCGGGGTTTCATCTATCTCTGCGCGGCGCAAAGATGACCTTATAATCGATATACTTAGGACACAGGCAGAGAAGATGGGCTATCGCTTCAGCGGAGGCACTCTGGAATGTCTGCCTGACGGGTACGGTTTTCTGCGTCCCTCCGGGCTTCTGCCCAGTAATAACGACATATATGTCTCTGCGTCACAGATACGAAGATTTGGGCTTCGCAACGGAGATGTCGTCTGGGGAATAATCCGTCCGCCAAAAGATCAGGAACATTATGAAGCTCTGTTGCGCGTAGAAAATGTAAACTTTACAGATCCTGAAGCAGCAAGGAAAAGACCACATTTTGAAACCCTTACCCCTATTTTCCCAAATGAAAAACTTACCCTTGAGACCGAGAGGAATATTGTTGCTACGCGGATAGTAGATCTTTTTGCTCCGATTGGGAAAGGCCAGAGGGCTCTGATAGTATCTCCGCCTAAGGCTGGAAAGACGACCCTTCTGAAAAACCTGGCTAATGCGATAACTACAAACCATCCGGAAGTCATTCTCATGGTGCTGCTCATTGACGAACGCCCGGAGGAAGTTACCGATATGATGCGCTCCGTCGACGGCGAAATAATTGCTTCCACGTTCGACAGGCCGGCAGAGGAGCATATGCGTGTCGCAGCCCTTGCGCTTGAGAAGGCGAAAAGACTTGTCGAGGTCTCGAAGGATGTCGTGCTTTTGCTCGATTCGATAACAAGGCTTGCACGTGCTTCTAACCTTATCGTGCCGCCATCCGGCAGGACTCTGTCGGGAGGTATGGATCCCGCCGGGCTTTATTTCCCGAAGAAATTTTTCGGTGCGGCTCGTAATATTGAATTTGGCGGCAGCCTGACTATAATAGGGACGTCGCTGGTTGAAACCGGAAGCAGGATGGACGATGTGATATATGAAGAGTTCAAGGGGACAGGGAATATGGAGGTCCATCTATCCCGTAAGATTTCGGAACAGAGGATATTCCCCGCTCTTGATATAACTAAATCGGGTACGCGCAAGGAAGAACTGCTTGTCCCTGATGACGATCTTCAGCGTATCTGGGCGCTGCGGCGCAAAACAGCAAATATGGATGAGTCTGAAATATTGAATCTCATTCTGGATAAATTGCGCAGTACGGCTAATAACAGGGAATTTCTTGCTACAATAAAGGTAAGTTAGAAATCTGAAATCGTATAATGATATGGCAGGGTTGAATTCAAAGTTTGAGGATGGGGTGGCTGATATATGTTCAGACTATCTGAAATAATTTTGAATAAAAGAAAGACTATCTGTTTCAGTCTGTTTGTCCTGATCGCTGCGGGTGCGGCTGTGATCTTTGCCGCAATCGCGGCAGAGAGAGCCGGTATGTATTGGATGGGGCTCGATAGCGACTTTACGGCAGAAAAGCCGGAGGATAACCGTGGTTTTATAATGGCAGATGTATCTGCTATTCTGCCTCTCGAGGGGTCGCCTGCCGAGGCGTCTGAGGAGACAGAAGTCGTTCCGCTGGGAATAGGGCCCCTTCCAAGCGTTCCATCACTCACAACGGAAGAGCTAAAATTGTATGGTGTTCTGTCGAGGGGCGACGGACTGATTTCAAGTGCCGACAAAACAACGCTCGATGAAGATATCCACTGGCAGGAAGTCGTGCTTGAAGAGGGCGACACTATTGAGTCAATAGCAAAAGAATTTGGTATCCCTGCGTCAGATATCCGCAGGGCCAATGCCCTGAATCCAAGCGAGAAACTGCATTACTCAGAGGTGCTATATGTCCCTGACAGTCCCGAGTATGTGCCCCAGACGCTTTCATACGTCATGAAGCTGCAGAGAGCTGAAATTGCAATGAGGAAACAGGTAAAACCGATCTCAATCACCGCATACGTTGTGAAAAACGGGGACACTCTCTGGTCCATATCAAACCGGTTCAACCTGGATCTCGATACGATAATAGGTTCAAACAAACTTAAAGATATCAATTCGTTAAAACTTGGCACTACACTGCGTATACCAAACCAGGACGGTATATTCGTCAGGGTCTCAAGAAATGATTCGGTGGCAAAGCTGGCAGACAGGTATGGTTCTTCAAAGGAAGCTGTGCTGGTGGCAAACTCCATTGTCGGGGATGCGGGTCTTATCATCGGACAGGAAATATTCCTGCCCGGCGCTAAGATCGTGGCTGTTGCGGAATCCGGCGGTAAAAAAATCGCAAGATATGCCACAAGCAGGATAACCTCGTCGGCATCGAGGAGATTCCGCTGGCCTGTGATAGGTAATATATCCAGCTCATTCGGATGGCGCCGCAACCCATTCGGACGCAGACGTCTGTTCCATTCAGGGCTTGACATCAGGGCTCCGCGCGGGCGCGGTATCATGGCAGCTTGTGATGGGCGTGTCGTTTATGCCGGATGGATGAGCGGATACGGCAAGGCTGTTGTCATTTCACATCCCGGTGGTCTTACGACCCTTTACGGACACTGCAGCAGCCTGGTCGTGGGAAGCGGTGCTTTTGTCAGGGCCGGGCAGACGATCGCGCGGGTCGGCAGCACCGGGCGTTCAACAGGCAACCATCTGCACTTTGAGGTGCGTCGCAACGGATCGCCGGTCAACCCTATCAGATTCCTCAAATAAATCGCAAAATTTAAGGACAGACAGTACGACAAAAGTACAGCAAAGGTACAGCAAAGGGGCGCTAATCAGATGACAAAGTACATATTTGTAACGGGCGGAGTTGTCTCATCACTGGGAAAAGGTATTACGGCGGCTTCCCTGGGTGTGCTGCTTAAACGCAGAGGATTCAAGGTAAGCATAATAAAGATGGATCCGTATATCAATGTCGATGCCGGTGCAATGAGCCCCTTTCAGCATGGAGAGGTATTTGTGACATGGGACGGCGCCGAGACGGATCTTGACCTGGGACATTATGAGCGTTTCATTGATGAGGCAATAACCGGAGAGAACAGCTGTACCACAGGAAAGGTATATTCTGCGGTGATCCGGCGCGAGCGCGAGGGCGGCTACAATGGCGCGACTGTGCAGGTAATACCCCACATAACAAACGAGATACAGGATCGCATACTCAGGGTCGGTGAGGACAAAGACGTCGTAATTGCTGAAATAGGCGGAACAGTCGGTGACATTGAAAGCCTTCCTTATCTGGAGGCGATTCGCCAGCTTGCAGGCCGTATCGGCAGGGAGAACCTGCTGTATTGCCATGTCACGCTTGTGCCGTATATCGCCGCGTCGGGAGAACTCAAAACAAAGCCTACACAGCACAGCGTCAATGAACTGCGGCGTATAGGGATACAGCCGGATATTATAGTATGCCGTTCGCAGTATCCCGTCGGGCGCGAACTCAGAGATAAGATAGGACTTTTTTGCAGTGTTCTTCCTGAATGTGTTATAGAGGCATTAGATTCCGATTCAATATATCGTATCCCGTCGGTTTTGCACCGACAGGGGTTTGATATGATGGCTCTCAGGAAGCTTGGGCTTTCATCTGAACACGAACCTGATATGGGCGACTGGAATGATTTTCTGTACAGGTATGATAACCTTAGCGGGGAAATCACAGTTGCGCTGGTCGGCAAATATACCGGCATAAAAGATGCATACCTGAGTGTAAATGAGGCTGTAGCTCACGCTGGGATCGCAAATGGGATCAAGGCGAAGATGTTTCCGGTCGAGGCAGAGGAACTTGAAGCCGGAAACGTCGATGATATTCTTTCATGCGCAGATGCAATACTCGTACCGGGTGGATTCGGTCAAAGGGGGGTCGAGGGAAAGATCGCGGCCGCAAAATATGCCAGAGAAAAAAAAATCCCCTATTTGGGACTCTGTCTCGGTATGCAGGTCGCGGTCATAGAATTTGCCCGCAACGTACTGGGGCTCAGGAATGCCAATAGCATTGAGATGGATGAAAATACTCCCTTTCCCGTAATACATCTTATGGACGAACAAAGAAACGTCGCAGGTATCGGCGGGACATCACGCCTTGGCGCATATCCATGTGAAATACAGCCTGGTTCCAAATCAGAGAAAATATACGGGACCGGTCATATCAGTGAGCGTCATAGGCACAGATTTGAATTTAATAACGAATATATAGAACTATTTGACAAGGCGGGTATGAAGATCGCGGGTATCTGCCCGACAGGCGGCCAGGTCGAAATCATTGAGAACGTCAACCACCCATGGATGATAGGAGTCCAGTTTCACCCTGAATTTCTTTCAAGACCAGTCAGACCGCACCCGCTGTTCAGGGATTTTATTGCGGCGGCACTGAAAAGATCCGACGCTTAGAGATTTGAAGGGAGGCACAAAGAGATGAAATTTCGTGTTCTATTATTTTGTTTTGCTCTGTTTTTCTGTGCGGCAATTGCAGTTATGCCGGCAATGGCTGCCGACACCGTTGTGGCTGACGGAGGTCCGGCTTTTCATACGCTGGAGAGGATAGAGACTATAGTATACGGTGCGCCTCAGGGCGGCGGGCTTATATCCAGACTTACAAATGCGGAAAAGGATGTGTTTGGGAGAGAACTTCCAGGGAGTCTTACCGAACGTCAGACAGCAATGCTCGATTTTCTTGAAAAGGGCAGCCTGACGCAGCCATCCGTACTCTTTAAGCTTTCCGTTGCCGAATGGGCCGTCTCTCAGCAGATACATCCGGCGTGGCCCCTTGCGCGTCGCGTGGAGACGCTTGAGTCTATTCTGGACGGAGCTGTGCTGGGCGGAGCTTTGGCATCACGCATAGAGAAGGTCATAATCAAGCTGCTGCCCGAAGGTGCGATGTCGTCGCCTGCAGAGGTCCCGGCAACGACAATAGTCAAGACTGCTCTTGCGCAGACATTGTCGGTCAGCAACGTCAAAGTTGATGACAAGGTGGTGCTGAACCTTATCGAAGAGGTCGTGGTAAATCAGACTCTTGTCGCGCCGAAGGGCAGCCGTGTCTTTGCACACGTCTCTAAGGTAAAACGTCCGCGTAGTTTTGGGCGTCCATCAGAGATAGAGATTGAGTTTGACGCGCTTGAGGTACTTGGTCCAGGTTCTGTACCGGTAACAATGGGTGAATCTGCCAAGAAGGCAATGGAAGCGGATCAGGCTACCGTAGGGGCTGTTGGGGCGAGCTTTGCCGGAGCGGTTCTGCTCGGTCCCCTTGGGCTTGCAAGCGGGTTTTTAGTCAGGGGTTCAGACAAAGAGCTTAAGGAAGGCACCCTGTTCTATGTTGAAACAGTAGGGGTAAACACGGTGCAGGGCTATAAAGTACCGGCGCAGATATCATCAATGGTGTCTTCCGGGGATGTGTCAGTGCCTCAGGGCAGCACGCCTGCGATCAAGTAGGAACAGGTCCGGCCCTGCCTGTGAGCATAGGTAACTTGTCCGGAAGAAAAGCTGTTTTTGGCGCTGCCCTTCTTATTGCGGTCGTGCTTGCAGTTTACTTTTGGAGGGATCTGCACCTGGGCGTCGGGGATATGACGAAAATACCGGATATAGTTGTTGAGAACATAACTGTTGAACGCGATATTGAAGGAAAACACTGGACTTTTATATCTCCGAGGGTTGAACACAAGGATGGCATGATCAGCGGGCAGTCCATAGACATTACGATCAAAGAGCCTTCTGGCGGAGAGTCTAAGTTATTCGCGTTAGAAGGGACTTTCGCCAGGGATAATAATGATGTTACTCTGAGACAGGCGGATGGGGAAATGTTGCAAGGCGGAAAAAAGTATTCAATAACTGCCGGAGAAGCATATTATGAAGCCGTTGCCGAGACTTGGCATTTTTCTGAAGGGATCGTGCTTAAAGATGCTTCTGTTGAAGTAAGAGGAGCAAAGGGATCATTTAATATGAAGTTTGGCGAATGCAGGTTAACGAACGGCTGCACTGTCCGGTGGAAAAAGTGATGGGCAATTCTCGTCCGGCTTGTTCCAATATGTTGCTGGTCGTATGTCTGTCTGTTTTTGTTATCGTCGTTCTTTGTTTTTCCTCTCCCTGCAGTGCGGCGGAGGAAAAACAAAACGAGATACAGCTGGATGCAGATAAGCTTACCTATGAGAACGCCACAGGTATAGCAAGTGCCGAAGGAAACGTAAAGATGCGCAATAAGAACATGCGCATCTTTGCTCCTTATGCCGAATACGATACTAACAGCGAAGTAATAAAGGCATTCTCTGACAGCCGTAATCTTGTAACGCTTTTAGTCAATGGCAACAGGCTGTCAGGTCAGAGTCTGCAGTACAATATAGCGACACGCAAGGGAGTCATGACAAATACTTCCGGCAAAGTTGATGCTATTTTTTTCAAGGGCAGTGATTTACAAGTTATGCCGCTTGATGAGGCAATAAAACAGAAGCTCGTCGCCAAAAGAAGCGTTAAAAAAAGAACCGATGATGATATGTTGGCACAATGGCTCGATGTAGAATCGACGACCTGCGATTTTACCAATCCATGCTATAAATTTGTCTCAAAACAAATCATAGTGATCCCGGGTAAAAGAGTAGTGATTAAACGCCCGCAGGTCTACCTTGGTAAAAGCCTGCTCTTCACTTATCCGTTTGATTACATAGCATCACTTGCCGGTGAGGATGAAAAAACTACCAATGTAATGCCTATGATAGGCTATGATTCTGACAAGGGTGCCGGGATCGGAATGAGAGGCCCCATATCGTGGGACGGAGGCCAGATCGACATCGGCGCAACTTACTGGACAGATGATATATGGGAGGCAACGCTGGGGTTATATCAGAAAATTACTGAAAATGTAGAGATCTTTACCGCAACGGAAAAGACATATAATAAAGATGACGGAGACAGCATGTGGCGTCAGAAATGGGGAATAAACTATAACAGTCCGAACGGATGGAGAGCATCTCTGATGGAAAGCCAGCGTGAGCTGGTGGAGACAGAGATGCGCGTCGGTATGGATACGCGCTTCAACTTATGGCGTTCCCCTGAGTTTTCTTTTACCAGCCCATGGTTCAGAGATTTTGCCCTAAACGGATACTACCGCTTCTTTGGCATGTGGGGCCGCTATCAGGACAATGTGGAAGTTTCCGGCCCGTGGGCAGGACGTCTGGGAGTGGGAGCGCAGATATATGGTGAACCGCAGATAGCCAGCCTGGCCATCAGGCCGTTTTACAACACAACATACTGGTATTACGATTACGATGACGATAACGACAGCACTCAGAAGGTAGCTGATGCTGTAATAGGTCTTCGCTGGGGGATCGGATCAGTCGGGCTCGCGACCGCTTATTCCCGTCGCTGGGTCAGCGGGGGTTCGCCTCTTTTTTGGGACAGGTACCTTGACAGGGAGGATATATATCAGCAAATAAGCTATACGATGCCTGGAAACCAATCATGGGAACAATGGACGCTTTCCGTTCGCGCCGGCTATGACATGATAGATAACCAAATTGCAGAGATGATCTATTCTCTTGAATACAAAAAACACTGTATAACATGGGAATTGTGGGCGCGGGACAGCAGGCCTGATGATGAACTGTCTATAGGGCTCAAGTTTATGATAAATGCCTACCCTGATACACAGATGAGCCTTGGACTTTCAGAGATTTACGATCCGTTTGAGGTTCCTGCAGGCATAAAGGAAGGAGGGCTGAACTGATATGAAAATTGTAATAGCATATGGCGGAACAAGCCCCGAGCGCGAGGTCTCGCTGAATTCCGGCGCATCCGTCGCCCAAGCGCTGGAAGCGGCAGGGCATAGCATCATTCTTGAGGATGTGAAATCACCGCGCAGCTTTGTGGAAAAATGGGACTCATTTGGCGCAGACGGGGTATTTGTTGCCCTGCACGGAGGATGGGGCGAGGATGGGCGCTTTCAGACCTGCCTTGAAGCCTTTGGTATCCCCTACACAGGCTCAGGGCCTGAGGCCTGCATGCTTTCGATGGACAAGAATGTATCAAAGCAAGTATTTATTCAGAATGGAGTGCCCGTGCCTTACGGCATTATGAAAGAAAAAGGAAGCGTCGTTGGAGTACCCGAATCAGAGATGCTAAAAAAATACGGACAGCTTATTGTCAAACCCAAAGGCGGCGGAAGCACGGTCGGAGTTACACAGGCGGCAACGATAGAAGCGCTTATTCAGGGACTCGCTGTGGCTTGGGAGTTAGAGGATTTTGCACTGGTTGAGCAGTATATCCCGGGCAGAGAGATCACAGTCTCGGTGTGGGAGAAGAATGACGGCGACGTTATTGCGCTTCCTGCCATAGATATCAGGCCAAAGGTCGGGTTCTATGATTATAAGAATAAATACACGAGCGGCTGCACCGAGTATATATGTCCCGCGCCGTTTTCGCCCGAAGCAGCTTCACGTTTGAACGAAATCGCGGTTACCGCGCATAAATGCCTTGGCTGCCGCGCCTACAGCAGGGTGGATTTCAGAGTGACAGAGGATGACAGGATATACGCGCTTGAGGTCAATACAGCACCTGGAATGACTGCCACAAGTCTTGTGCCGAAAGCAGCGAAGGCTTATGGCATGGACTTTGCCGAGTTCCTGGAGAGTATAATAAGGGTATCGTTTAAAATAAAACGCAGCCTGTAGCCTGGTCATAAGAGCTGGCTCTAATGTGGCATCTGAGCTGCAAGGCATTGCAAAACAGGAGAAAGGCGCGTGGTTAAGGATGGTCACGCACCTTGATCCGTTGCAAGGAAATATTTGATTTTGCCTGCGGATATCTGAAGTACAGCAATGTGCCGGTGTGTCTGTCTATATTACTTGAGGCAGATCTTCATTACCTTCAGGTGACGGATACCGCGCGGTGTTCTGACTATGACTTCGTCTCCCGCAGTTTTGCTCAATACAGCCTTGCCGACAGGACTGGCCGCGGAGATCCTGTTGTCCTTGATGTCAGCTTCTTCTGTACCCACTAGTGTATAAGTGAAGGTCTTCTTCATGTCAATATCCTTGAGTGTAACCGTAGTTCCGAGGCTAGCGCGGCTTGTGTCAATGTCCTTATCCTCGACCACCTGTGCTTTGCTTAACTGATATTCGAGCCATAATATGCGGTTTTCAAGTTTTTCCTGTTCTTCCTTCGCCGCATGATATTCCGCGTTTTCACTCAAATCACCGAAGCCGCGGGCTTCTTCCAGCTTAGCGGCTATTTCCGCCCTGCCGTCCCCACGAAGAGAGACAAGCTCCGCTTTGAGTTTATCGTATCCCTCACGGGTCATCACAACTTTATCTTCAACTGTCTTTGCTGCCATGTGACGCCACCCCACCTAAAATATATAGACTTCTTTGCGAAGTGCATTTTACCAGATAAAATAAAAAATATCAAACTTTATCTTGGAGTTACTTGACAATTATATGTGATAGTTGTATAAACGCTGACAATCATCCGAATATTACTGATGCTATGATGGGGACAGTAAGGGATATTCTGCATCACAGAGATGGGATCCCGGGAAACCGGTGATGAGAGATCCCGGATGCAAAGTCTCTGAAGACCACCCCGGAGCAGTTGCCGAAGCCGTTCAGGATAAGGCAGCAGGGAGCGCCCTGTACAGCGCGCACAAGGGCCGAGTTTCTTATATCGGCTGAACTGGAGTGGAACCGCGGATATTATGCCGCCTCCTTTTTTATTGGGGGCGGCAATTTTATTATAGCGGTCACATATAATAACAGGATGGATTTATGCTGTAAGGAGGGATCTGACATGGGAGTAATTGAAAAGTATGCAGGATTTTTGCCGGTTACCGATAAGACGCCGCGCATAACATTGGGAGAGGGAAACACTCCCCTTGTATATCTTGGAGTTATAAGCAAACTTCTTGAGATAGACCTGTGGGGAAAGCTTGAGGGATGTAACCCTACAGGTTCATTTAAGGACAGGGGAATGGTCATGGCCGTAGCGAAGGCTCTGGAAGAGGGGGCGAAGGCCCTTGTCTGTGCCTCTACCGGCAACACGTCGGCATCGGCGGCGGCTTATGCCGCTGCGGCGCAGATACCGTGCTATGTGCTTCTTCCTGCAGGCAAGGTGGCTCTTGGAAAGCTTGCTCAGGCGCTTATGTACGGCGCAACTGTAATCGCAGTTAACGGCAACTTTGACAGAGCGCTTGAGATGGCGCGTGAGGCTGCCGAACATAATGGGTTTGCAATAGTAAACTCAGTTAACCCATATCGCCTCTGGGGACAGAGGAGCGGGGCATGGGAGGTCTGCGAAGCCTTGGGAAAAGCGCCTGACTGGCACGCGCTGCCGGTCGGCAACGCAGGAAACATAAGCGCCTATTGGGCAGGCTACAAACAGTACATGGATATCGGAAAGACAGTCGTGCTTCCGAGGATGATGGGTTTTCAGGCTGCAGGAGCCGCCCCGCTCGTCACAGGCGAACCGTGTCCTTATCCCGAGACGATCGCTACAGCTATACGTATCGGCAACCCGGTAAGCGCGGAACTTGCCAGGGAAGCGGTAAAAGAATCACGGGGTGAGTTTAACTCAGTCACTGACGAAGAGATACTTTCAGCGCAGATCCTGCTTTCGTCTAAGGGGGGAGTATTTGCGGAACCGGCTTCCTGTGCCCCTCTCGCGGGGCTTGTGAAACTTAAGAGCCTTGGCCGGCTGCCTAGGGGCATACGCGTCGTCATGGTACTTACCGGCAATGGGCTCAAAGATCCGGACACCGCAATGTCTCAGGTCGGCAGGCCTATAGAAATAGGGGACAGCCTTGATGAATTGCTGGAGGTGATGAAGTGATGGATCCGCTTATAACGCTTAGGGTCCCTGCGACCAGTGCAAACCTTGGCTCAGGTTTTGACTCGATCGGAATGGCTGTGTCGCTTTATAACATTTTCAAGGTCGTCGCGATAATGGCTGAAGGAGAGTATGAGGTAGAAGTGCAGGGTGAGGGATCAAGGGAGCTTTCAGACCCCAAGGCAAACCTTGTCATCAATGCATACGAAGAGACATGCAGACGCTGGGGAGTCCATGCTCCGGGGTTCTCTCTCTGGTGTCATAATATAATACCTCTCGGCAGGGGTCTTGGGAGTTCTGCCGGAGCTGTTGTGGCCGGAGTCCTTATAGCGAAACATCTGACCGGATCATGTGCTGATGAAGATGAACTTCTCCGTGCAATGACGATCATTGAAGGACATCCTGACAACGTTGCCCCATGTTTCCTCGGGGGGATGGTCGTAAGCTGCTGGGACGGAGAGGATCTGCGTTATGTACAGCTTCCGGCGCTTCCGCCGGAGGTCCTCTGCGTGGTAGCTGTCCCTGATGAACGGGTAAATACATCTGATGCACGTAAAGCTTTGCCTAAGCAGGTCCCGTTTGAGGATGCCGTCTTCAATCTTGGCCGCGCAGCTCTCCTGACTGCTGCATGGGCGACAAGGAAATGGGAATATCTCAAATGGGGCATGGATGACAGGCTTCATCAGCAGTATCGCAGCAGGCTTTTCAAGGGCGGAGATGCTATTTTCTCACGCGTAAAAGAACTTCCGGAATGCATAAGTGTGGCTATCAGCGGATCAGGCCCCAGTATAATTGCCTTTGTCAACGGCCCGACACAGAGGGTTGCCGAGGTGATGTGCCATACTTTCACTGAATATGGCGTTCGCTCGCAGTTTTTTGTCCTGGACGGGAGCGCCGAGGGTGCCAGAGTAGAGATTGACATGGGACTTAAGGCTGAAATAGATAAAGTTCGGAGGTGTGAGTGATGGACTGGAGGACACTTCCACTCACAGTACTTAAATTCGGCGGCACGTCGGTCGCCGGACCAGATAGGATGAGGCACGTTGCGCAGATAGTAAAAAATATCCGTGACAAGGGTAGCCGTGTTGCAGTTGTGGTTTCGGCAATGGGCAATATGACGGATGATTTGCTGGCTCTTGCACGTGATGTTGCAGCGACGGGCAATGGCCGAGAGATGGATCAGCTGCTTGCGACAGGTGAACAGCAGAGTGTGGCTCTCCTATCGCTTGCGCTTCAGCAGTTTGGACTTCCGGCCCAGTCATTTACAGCTCAGCAGGCCGGGATAATGGCCAAGGGGTTCCCCATGGAGGGTCGTATTTACAGGATAAAAGCCGATGCGGTGGAAAAAGTGCTGAATGAGGGAACTGTCGCAGTGGTGACTGGTTTTCAGGCAATAACGGACACCGGCGATATAATAACGCTGGGACGCGGAGGCTCGGATCTATCCGCCGTGGCGCTAGCTGCGGCTCTGGGTGCGGATTCGTGCCAGCTTTTGAAGGATGTTACCGGGATCATGACCGGTGACCCACGTGTCGTAAAGAATCCGCGCAAAATAAGTCAGATCGGTTTTGATGAGTGCCTGGAGATGGCCGTACAGGGCGCAAACGTGCTCCAGGCGCGCAGTGTCGAGATGGCGGCACGCTACGGCATCCCGCTTTATGTTGGTTCAAGCTTTGTTGTGGAAGAGGAGGGAACATGGGTCATGAGCAATCCGGTAACAGAGGGCCTTATCATAAAAGCAGTGGTACATGATTCACGAGTTGCGAAAATAGTTCTGCTTGGAGTTCCTGATGTCCCAGGCGTTGCGGCGCGTCTTTTCTCGAGTCTTGCAGACAGTGGGGTAGGAGCGGAGATGATAATCCAGAACAACATGAGGGGAGGAGTCAATGACATAGGTTTTCTCGTAAAGAAGACCGATCTGGAGACGGCGATACAGGTCTGCCGTGATATATGCCGCAGGATAGACGCTCAGGGGGTCTCGTTTGACACGGAAATAGCGCGTGTTACCATTGTAGGCGCCGGAATAGCAAACCACCCTGAGATCCCGTCCAGGATGTTCAATATCCTTGCTGAAGAGGGGATCAATATAGAGATGATAGCTTCAACGGCGCTTGCCATAACATGCATAGTGGACTCGGCCCGCGCCGAGGATGCAGTTAGAGCTTTGCATAAGAGATTTATAGAGGAGCCTGTATTCTGATGAACGCTAAAAAAATTGCCGTCCTAGGGGCGACCGGACTTGTCGGCCGTGAGATGCTTAAAATTCTTGAGCAGAGGAACTTTCCTGTCTCAGATCTTATCCCCCTGGCGTCACTCCGCTCGGCCGGGACGAAAGTTGTCTTTCGCGGAGAGGAGCTTACGGTAGAGGCCGTAAATGAAAACTCGTTCAAAGGAACAGACATCGCGCTCTTCTCCGCAGGCGGAAAGACATCGAGGCAGTGGGCGCCTATAGCGGTTAAGTCTGGTGCGACAGTGATCGATAACAGCTCCGCATGGCGCATGTATCCTGAAGTGCCGCTTGTTGTGCCGGAAATAAACCCGGAAGATACTCAGAAAAACACCGGTATAATAGCAAATCCGAATTGTTCCACTATACAGGCCGTTGTTGCCCTATGGCCACTTCATAAGGAAGCCGGCCTCGTCTATATGAACGTCAGCACATACCAGTCGGTCGCCGGCACAGGGAAGGCAGCGATCGATTCGCTCAGCAGCGGCAGCATGGCGGTGCTTGACGGCATAGAATGGGAGAACGATGGTGTCTATCCGCATAGGATCGCTTTCAACCTCCTGCCGCATATCGGTCCGTTCGACGATGAAGGGATCTCTGAGGAAGAGTGGAAAATGGTCAATGAGTCGCGCAAAATAATGCACCTTCCGGATCTGCGCGTAAGCGGCATAAATGTCCGTGTCCCTGTTTTCAGGGGACATGGGGAGGGAATTACGGCTCAGTTCAAACGGGATATCACGCCTCAGCGTGCCAGAGAAATCCTTGAGAAGGCGGATGGGGTCATTGTACAAGACGACCCAAAGAATGATATTTACCCAATGCCGACAGAAAGCGTCGGTATGGATGCGGTATATGTGGGACGGATCCGCAGGGACACAGGGTTGGATAACGCGATCGCGTTTTGGGTCGTCTCCGATAATCTGCGCAAGGGGGCCGCGCTTAACGCAGTGCAAATAGCGGAACTGCTCTGATCCATATCATATCCTGCGATGCGTGTTTATGCTGCTTTATGGCGCAATTTATGTTTTGTCAGCGTATTAAAGTTACAGTTGCTCCGTCGTTTGACCGCCTTGCTCCGGTGTAATAGAATAGATTGGCTGACTGGACGGGAGGCGCACTGTGATGATGTTATGCGATGTTGTCAGTAAAATAGAGAAGAGGATCCCTGTCTCATGGGCGGAAGAATGGGACAATCCAGGCCTTGCGGTTGGTGATCCGACCTCTTCTGTCTCTTGTGTTGCTCTGGCCCTTGATGTGACGACGGATTCTGTCTTTCAGGCAGCTGCCAACGGCTGTCAGCTTCTTGTGTCGCACCATCCTGCAATCTTTCACGCAATGAAGTCTATCGTGCTGGATAGGCCTGCCTCGCAGGCGATAGCCGCTGCCCTGCAGAACGGAGTCGCACTTTATGCCGCCCACACTAACTGGGACTCTTCGCCTGAGGGTGTAAATTTCTGTCTTGCCAAGAAACTGGAGCTTGAAGGCATAGTGCCGCTTGCATATCCCGCATTGCCGGACGGAGCGTGGGGAATTGGAGCGGTCGGCAGTTTTCAGCAACGGATAAGTATGGCCGAATGTCTGAAACGCATTAAGGAGCGATGGCGTCTTTCCTGCTGCTTATGTTACGGCGATGAATTCCGCCCGATCACAAAAGTCGCAATTGGCGGAGGCTCATGCGGAAGCATGTGGTACGAAGCGTTTGAAAGCGGCGCGGATGTTTTTATCACTGCGGACATGTCATACCACCAAAGGCAGGACGCACTCGGCATGGGACTCAACATAATAGTGACTGACCATGGCGAGATGGAGAAGGTCTCGCTTCCTGCACTTGCCGGCCTTATAGAAGAAGAGACAGGTCTGCGCGTAGAATTTGTGCGCGAAACTCCGACACGGCGCATATTGATTTAATGTAAACGACTTTGGCGTTTACCATCGTTTTTTATAAGAAAGGGACGTGGATCGCATGGACGAGAGAAAAAGGATTTTCAGCGGGATGAGGCCTACCGGCAAACTGCACTATGGGCACATGGCAGGGGCCCTCATAAACTGGGTCAAGCTCCAGGACCATTACAACTGTTTCTGGGGGATCGTTGACTGGCATGCTATGATGTCAGACTATGCGGACAGCGGCAGGGTCAAGACAAACTGTAGGGAGATACTTCTTGACTGGCTTGCGGTCGGAGTCGACCCGGAGAAATCTTCAATATTCATTCAGTCCCACGTCAAACAGCATGCGGAGATGCACCTCGCGCTTTCCATGATAACGCCGCTCGGTTGGCTTGAACGTTGTCCGACTTATAAGGAACAGATATTGAACCTGCAGAACAAGGACCTTTCAACATACGCATTTCTTGGATATCCTGTTTTGATGGCCGGAGATATCCTTCTTTATAAATCATTTGCAGTGCCTGTGGGAGAGGATCAGGGACCTCATCTTGAACTTACGCGCGAGGTCGCAAGGCGCTTTAACCATTTCTACGGGGATATATTCCCAGAGCCTGATATACTGCTTACTCCCACCGCTAAGATGCCAGGCACTGACGGGCGCAAGATGAGTAAGTCATACGGCAATTCTCTGGACATTGCTGACGATATGGCCACTATATGGGGCAAACTGCGCACGATGACTACAGATCCTGCACGTGAGCGCAGGACTGATCCTGGAACGCCAGAGAAGTGCCCTGTGTGGGATATCCAAAAGTTCTTCAACAAAGATGCGGATGAGATGACAGAACTGCACGAAGGCTGCATGACTGCCGGCATTGGCTGTATCGACTGCAAGAAGAAACTGATGGCGCATCTTGAAGAGATGATGGGCCCTATCCAGCAGCGCCGGGCGTATCTCGAGACCCGGGACGACGATTTGATGCAGATCCTTGAATCAGGCGCTGCACGTGCCCGCAAAGTTGCGGAACAGACGATGGAAGATGTCTACACTGCGATGGGGATACTTCACTGAGGCAGATTTGAAAGAGAGACAGAATATTACCGGGACAGGACAAAAGGAAGATAGGATGGGTTTTGAGGTCCAGTTGGGAGCCTTCTCAGGGCCTCTTGATCTTTTGTGCCATCTTGTAGAGGCCCGTGAGATGGACCCTACGGAGATCAGCCTTACGGAACTGGTGTCGCAGTATGTTCAGTTCCTTCTCAACAGCAGAAGGACTACCCTGAATGAGATGGCTGAGTTCTTTGCATTCGCAAGCCGTCTTCTCCTGCGCAAGGTACATTCTCTATTTCCGGCTCAGGCGGGAGATGAGATCCAGGAAGAAATGACCGAAGAGGATTACGTCGAGTCGGATGAGGAATTACGGCGCATGCTTGAGGTTTTTCGTCCCTACAGAAACGCTGCCGCTTATCTCTCCAGGCTCCAGATGGAGCGTGAACGCTGTTTTGTGCGCATCGCGGATGAAGAGAGCAGCCCGTTTTACGACATTGGTGACCTCTACAGCCTCGCGGCTAAATGGTGGGAGCTTCTCGACAGGTACAACGAGAGGAACAGCGCAAGCGGTCGCAGCGAGGATACCATATGGGAAGACATTCCGGACGCAGTGCCTGAGGAGCGTCAGGTCGAGCAGCGCATGGATGAGCTTCTGCGGCAGATAAAAGGGAAGAGGCTTGCCCTTGGCGAGTTGCTTCACGAGCGGAACAGCAAGACTCTTATTGTGACGCTGCTGGCGCTGCTTGAGATGTCGCGTCTCGGATGGGTACATATATTGCAGTCTGAGACACTGGGAGATGTTATAATTGCCGCAGCCTGAAAATAACATAAATCCTGATATGGGACTTCTTGAGAGGCAGGTGGAGGCGATGCTGTTTGTTTCCCCCCAGCCTGTAACAACGCAGGAACTAGCCTCCCATCTTGGTGTATCGGCACAGAGGGTGGCATCGGCTTTAGAGACGATAAAGGGCGTATATTCGCGCGGACATGGACTTACTCTGCTTTTTGTTGCCGGAGGCTGGCAAATGGCGACGTCACCGGATTTGAGCGACACGATTGAAAGTTTTGCCAACTCCGTTTCTCTGCAGCGTGTGCGCCTGAGCCGTGCTGCGCTCGAGACGCTTTCCATAATTGCCTATAACCAGCCTGTAACTCGCTCTGAAATAGAGGACATCCGCTCGGTGCGCTGTGACAGGGTGGTCGATACATTGCTCAAACATGGACTTGTGCGTGTTGCCGGAAGGAAGAAAAGCGTGGGCTCTCCTCTGCTTTTCAGGACTACAGAGAGGTTTCTTGAGATATTCGGGCTGGCAGGCATAACATCGCTGCCCTCTCTCGAAGAGCTTCGCGACGGCAGTGAAGAGATAGGCGTCAAAGATGCTTTTGCATCTAAGACCGGCTATGATGGCATGGAGGCAGAAGATGACGAATGACGCAAAAAAAGAGACGATAAGGCTCAACCGTTATCTGGCCTTGTGCGGTGCCGGTGCGCGGCGCAAGGTAGAAGAATATATCACGGCAGGACGGGTGGTAATAAACGGGGAGACTGTAACAGAGCTTGGAAGGCAGGTCACGGAAGGTGATACGGTCACCTTTGACGGGGTTGAAATGTGCCCTGTCCGGCAGACCTATCTGATATTCAACAAACCCAGGGGTATACTCAGCGCTGTCGGGGACAGCCGCGACAGGACCGTAATAGACATACTTCCGCCTTCGTTCGATCCTCTGCACCTTTTTCCTGTAGGCAGACTCGACAGGGACAGCGAAGGTCTCATGATACTGACGAACGATGGCATGTTTGCGCAGGAACTTATACATCCCAGCAAAGGGATCACAAAAACCTACGAGGTCGAGCTGCGCAAGCCCCTTGATGAGCCGCTGCTCATACAGTGGATCAAAGGAGTTGAGGCCGAAGGGCACTTTCTCAAGCCTTTAAGTGTTCGCAGACTGGCACGCAGCCCAATGCAGTGCTGTTTTGAAGTCGTGCTCGGAGAAGGCATCAAACGCGAGATCCGCCTCATGGCGCGCGCCCTTGGCAATGATGTCCGCAATCTTATGAGGAGGCGTATAGGTAAGCTTGAACTGAAGAAATTACCTGCAGGAGAGTATATCTCAGTCTCAAAAGAAGACATCTGGCGCTATATAAATGACGGTTTTACTGTTTGATCTGGTATCGCCTGTCTGCCGTCAATGATCCGGGAATCATTTATCCGGCATAGCCGCATTCCAGATATCGGATTCAAGTACATTTTGCAATGCATGGATCACGTTGCTTTTGATCTCAGGCACGTCTGCCTCTATTTTTGACAGGAGCTCCTTGGTTGATTTGCGCTTTGACTTATCCCCGTAGGGGCAGCATGAACTTATTACAGGCAGCTTCAGGCGTCCGGCTTCTATGATCAAATTTTTCTCCTCGATATAAATCAGCGGCCTTATAACGCGTATCCCCGTCCTGCTCATGTATAAATGCGGACGGTAGCACTTGAACCTTCCGCCGTAGAAAAGATTAAGCAGCACCGTCTCCACCGTATCGTCCTTGTGGTGCCCCAGTGCCAGTACGTTGCAGCCCTTCTCCTTTGCATGTCCTGCAAGGATCCCGCGGCGCATATTCGCGCAAAAGCTGCACGGCGAGCGTTCATCGCGTTCCTTGACGATTTTGTACGTCTGGTGCACGACTATATCAAGAGGGATCCCCAGTAACCCCATATACTCTGAGAGATGGGAACCGTTCATGGATCCTCCGCTCTGGTCAACGAGGCAGGCCTGCAATTCAAATTTCACGGGGCTGCGTTCTCTCAGCAGAGCCAGCGCCAGAGAGAGAATAAGGCTGTCTTTGCCTCCAGACAGCCCTATCATTATTCTATCTCCGCGGCGTATCATGCTATAATCTCGAATAGCTTCACCGACAAAACGGGAGATCTTCTTAGCTAAGGGGTATAATTTTTCAAATTCCTGATTCAAGGGGATTCCTCCACGGGTTGTGTAGTTATATTTTGTTTATCCTATCACAAATGAGGGCTGTTGAATGAAAAGGAATAGGATTATTCTTGCGGAAGCCAATCACCTGTTCGCAGATTTCTTAAAAATGACAATTGAACGAGAAACAGATTCCGAAGTGATTTTCAGTGCGGGGAACGGCATCGACGCTGTGAAAAATGCATATAAACTTCGTCCCAATGTGCTCATAGCAGGACAAATACTTCCGGATATGAACATGATGCAGGTCATACGTGAAGTACGCCGCGAGATGAAATACCTGTGTTTTCTTTTCATTATAAAAGAGACCAGTGCCGAGCTGCTGTCACTTCTCGGAGAGATGGACAGGATAGGGGTCGTAAGTGAAAGCTCTGACGCGGCAGAATTTCTTGCCGCTCTTTACTCGGTGTCACGCGGCGAACGGTATATAAGCCAGAATGTCCTTGATGATCTCAGCAAAGGTTCACCGCAGACAGAGGTCCATTCAGATCCGCTGAAGGATATCACCCCGAGGGAGAGGGAGGTCCTTTACTGGCTTTCGCATGGACTGACAAATCAGGAGATAGCATCCGTAATGATATTGTCAGACAAGACTGTAAAAAACCATGTCAGCCATATCCTGAAGAAACTTGACCTTGCTGACCGCACTAAGGCCGCGGCACTTGCGTGGAAAGAAGGGCTGCCCTATATACCAGAGGAGTTCTTCTCCCTGTCATGTATGCTTTAGTATCTCCTCATCTGCAGATCAGGTCATCATTCGCCTACACAGGACAATGGGACACTCTTGTGATAATATTCGTAATGCCACTTTTTTATAGAGATCCAGTTCCGCATCTTTTGTGCTTAGGAGGCTGGAAATTTGACAGTACGAAAAAGCTTCTCTGTTTTTGTCACTATAGTCATTTTGTCAATAATAGGCGTGCTCTTTTCAAGCATTGATTCAGCGACTTTTGACGTTCTAAAGCATTCGGACACAAGAGTTATACTGTTTATTGCGGTGCTTGTTATTCTTGGCTGGTCTCTTGATGCCGTCAAGTTTATCTTTCTGGCTAAGGCGGCTGGGGAAGATCTTACATTCAGACAGACCTTATCCGTTATATTTATCAACTATTTCGGCTGTGCGATTACCCCGATGCAAAGCGGCGGAGGTCCGTTTCAGATATATCTGCTATATCGTAACGGTGTGTCTGTAGGAAAATCGGTCGCCATAACCCTTATCAGAACATTACAGGTGATATTCCTGCTTGCACTTGTAGTCCCCTTTGCCTTGGCTGCAGAGCCTGAATTTTTTCAGAAACATTATATAATGAAATGGTTTGTAGCGTACGTTATCATCTTTATGATCATCACATCGTTCCTGCTTGTGATAAGTGTTATGAACCCGCAGCTCATCAAACGATGGAGCAACGGATTTCTTGTCAGGATGAAACATGTCGGGGTCATAAAGTCCATACGCTTTCTTCATATTGCACGATGGGCCAACAGAGAGATAGATAATTACAGCAACAATATAAGACTCTTCTTATCTACCGGGAGGAAATGGTTTATATTGTCGATAATAGCGGCTATTGCTCATTTGTTGGTATATATGTCGATAATGCCGTGTCTGATATTGGCGGCAGGATACAATGTGGAATATATGCAGTGCATGCTTGCCGAATCATTGTTCCTCTTTCTTCTCTACTTTGTGCCGACCCCGGGCGCCAGCGGGGCTGCAGAGGGCGGTGCGGCCGCGGTATTTGCGCTGTTTGTGCCTTGGAACATGGCCGGAGTTATGGCTGTCGCATGGAGACTGCTTTCCGAATACACGGGTATCGCGCTCGGCACCGTTGTTGCCGTAAAACTGTTTGGCTGGGGCGGTGCCGATAAGATAATTAATGAAGAGAACGGGAGTTTTAATAATGATGGTAAGGATAAGTAAAAAAATAAGTTCATTGGCATTTAAATACAGGGGGCTGTTTTGGGGTATTTTTGCTGCGGGTATATTGGTGTTTCCCGGAGAATTTGACGCCGTCCGTTTTATTTTAGGACTTATGATCCTTGTCTCGGGCCAGTTGCTGCGTTTCTGGGCTGCAGGCTGCATACCGAAGTATAGGACTGAAGTAATAGGGGCGCCCGTTCTTGTGACTTGGGGTCCGTATAAGTGGGTCAGAAACCCACTTTATGCAGGCAATGCAATAATGGGGATCGGCTGGGCATTTATGGTCGGCTGGGGATGGGTGATAGCTTTTATTATCGCTTTCTTTATATTGTACTGCCTTATGATCATTCCGGCCGAAGAAGAATTTCTTGAGTCGAAGTTTGGTGAAAAATATAGAATTTACAAAGAGAAAGTCCCATCTTTATTCCCGTTCCCGCGAAACGGATTTCCATCGGGATCTAACGGAGAGCGTTGCTTTAATGCAAAGATTGCCAGGTCCGAAGAGATATATTCCATACGCATCAACTTTCTTGTTACCGCAGTTGTCATAGCCAGGCTCCTTTTCGTTAAATAGCCCTGTATTCCGTCTCTTCTTTAGGTCTCTCTACCGGTGCCAGCACTTTCAGTGTCTCGAGATTTATGACCATTCCGTCCTGTCCGGCTACTACACGGGTCTGATCAGTGGAGATTTGTTTTGCATAAGCCTCCGGGCCGTTTTCCAGGAGGACGAGCCCCATATGTGATATTGTTGCAAGTTTGGGATGCAGTTCCTGCAGCAGTTCACCGACATCTGTTATGGACATGTGCTCGAGCCTCGGTTTTTTGTCGGGGAAGGTGGCGTTTATGGATATGTAAGAACATTCTCTGTATCTTTTTGCCAGGTAATCCAGCGGTTTCGTATCACTTATGACCCCCCATGTCGGAAGCCCCTCTTTTCTGAATATAAAACCGAAGCAGTCAACCCTGTGGTGTACGTGTGCAACAGGTTCAACGGTCACTCCGCAGTCAAGGGTTATTATGCTGCCGTCCTCAGGCAGACAGATCCTCTCTATCTTTTGGGCGATGTATTTCAACAGGACCGGGTCTTCCCCGCATGCCGCATCTTTTGGAAGTACGATCGTCCCTTGTTTTTCAAAACCTCCGCCGGTCATCGCCTCGGCTATGACGTTGATGTCCGAGCCGTGATCAAGATGCCTGTGGGTAAGAAGTATTGCTCGTATACTGTGCGGATCGAGCTCAGGTGATGCGCCGCATATATGGACGAGGCTCCCGGGCCCCGGATCTATGACTCCGGCGAGCCCGCCGTAGCTGAACCATATACCCCCTGTCCGGCGTGCCTGACGGATCATGCAGAAACGTGCGCCTCCGGTGCCGAGATATTTTATAAAGTTAGGTGCATATGCTTTTAGTTCTGACATGTCAGGTTCCTCCAAATGATCGCGACTTTACGCTGAAAAACATATAACAGCGTTTGCCGTCTGACAGATACGCCGTCTTATTATTGTTTTTGTGCGGCATAAACCATACATTTACCTGCGATATTTACAAAGCATATTATATTCCTCTATTGGCCCCAGTGCCTGCCGTCCTGTCACCATTTGTATATCTGCGCATTTTTCCTCAGTAATGTTCTTTTATCTTTGAAGTCCGGTATGTATTTTGCGACCTCGGCCCAGAAGAGAGGAGAATGGTTCATGTGCAACATGTGACAGAGCTCGTGGACAACTACATATTCAAGCAGCTCCGGCGGTACGAGTGCGAGGCGTGTGCAAAAGGTGATGCTGCCCTTTGATGAACAGCTGCCCCATGCTGTTTTTACCGTCTTTATGTTTATTATGCCGGGAGTAACATGCAATGCCTTTGTCCACAGCGGCAGAATAGAGCGCAGTTCATTATAAAGTGCGCGCTTGTACCATAACTCGAAGGCCTTATATCCTTCTCCTGTTTTGTCTGTCGGGATAAGAAAGGCTCCGCTGTTAAGATCAAGACGGAGGTGTTCTTTTGTATTGTTCCATACCAGGGGGTATTCCTTACCGCGAAATAAAAACAGCTCTCCCTCCTCATATTTATGCTCCGGAGGAAGGGTGCTGATTTTATCATCAAGGCTGCTTATGAGTGCTTCAATGTTTTTACTCAGCAGCTTTTTTAGTTTATCTTCTGTGTAAGAAGAAGGACATCCTATGAAGTATTTTCTGCAGGAGTCTATGCCGACTACTATACGTGTCCTTCTCTTATCTTTGCGTATTTCAAAAACTTTTCCTCCGAGCGTGACAATATCCGCCATTTCCCATCCCCCTGAACCTTCTTCAGGTTATACTATAGCAGTTAGAGCCCTGCATCAACAGTGATTTTTTCAAAACTCGCGAAGCATACGGATGAAACACTCATCAATACGATCGTTATAGTCAGGCCTGTTGCGGCGCCGGCCTGTGACAGTTTTAACGTCGGCCGATCAGGAAGACCGGCCACAAGCACTCAAGCTATAGCCAGGTACACGATAGTTTGATCGTTGTTTTTTGTCTTTTTATAAAATCTTAATAGATATGATAAATCGGAGCTGGATGAAGTGGTAAACGAAAATAAAAAAACAGTACGGAGAGATGCGTTTTTACCGGTCAATAAAAATGATATGGAACAGCGCGGATGGGATGCGCTTGATTTTCTGATGGTGTCGGGAGATGCCTATGTTGACCATCCGAGTTTCGGCCACGCAATAATAGCACGCCGTCTTGAAAGCCGCGGTTATAGGGTAGGCATAGTTGCCCAGCCTGACTGGAGAAGTACTGATGATTTCGCAAGGATGGGGAAGCCTCGCCTTGGGGTCATGGTCACGGCCGGGAACCTGGATTCGATGCTGAACCATTATACGGCTTCAGGGAAAAAACGCCGCAGCGATGATTACTCTCCGGGAGGCAAATGCGGTATGCGTCCGGACCGTGCGACAATTGTCTACTGTAACCGTATACGTGAGCTTTGGAAGGACGTACCGTTGATAATCGGCGGCATAGAAGCGAGTCTAAGACGTATCGCACATTACGATTACTGGAACGACGATGTCCGCAGGTCTCTGCTGGTCGACAGCCGTGCAGACCTGCTCGTCTTCGGCATGGCGGAGCTTTCCGTAACCGAGATAGCTGATGCCCTTGCTGACGGCATACCCGTCGGTGATATAAGGACGGTCAGCGGGACCTGCTGGAAAACACATGATCCTGAGACAGCAAACGACGCCGTTGTACTCCCATCATATGATGATGTCAAATCAGATAAACGTAAATTCGCCTCGGCTTTTAAAAGATACTATATTGAACAGGACAGCTTCAGGGGCAACCGCCTCATCCAGGATCAGGGTCCGTGGCATGTCGTACAGAACATACCGTCGCGCCCGCTGTCCACAGGTGAGATGGACAGCGTATACGCGCTTCCCTATGTGCGGGCGTGGCATCCGGACTACGACGAGGCAGGCGGTGTCCCCGCACTTGAAGAGGTGCGTTTCAGTATAACAAGCCATCGCGGATGCTTCGGGGAGTGCGCATTCTGTGCCATAACTTCGCATCAAGGCAGGATAATCCAGCGCCGCAGCGATGGATCAATGATTGCGGAGGCAAAGCGTTTTAAGCGTATGGATGGCTTCAAGGGTTATATACATGATGTGGGAGGCCCCACTGCAAATTTTACGATCCCGGCCTGCGAGGAACAGATGAAACGTGGCTCCTGCACAGGTAAGTCCTGCCTCTATCCGGAACCGTGCAGAAAAATGAAGCCTGATCATACCGACTATATTGAACTTTTGCGCAAACTCAGAAGCATCCCTGGCATCAAAAAAGTCTTCATACGCTCAGGCCTTCGTTATGATTACATCCTTGCCGACAAGAAAACCGGTTTTCTTGAAGAGCTCTGCCGTTTTCACGTAAGCGGTCAGCTCAAGATAGCGCCGGAACACGTCAGCCCCGCCGTACTCAAACGTATGCGAAAGCCGCCGGGCAGCGTGACGTCCGAATTTCTCTCGGAATATCGTGAAATGAACATAAAGCTTGGTATGAAACAATTTCTGGTCCCATATTTCATGTCTGCCCACCCAGGCTCAACAATCAATGAAGCAATTGAGCTGGCTGAGTTTATCAGGGACAGCGGCCTTCGTCCTGAGCAGGTACAGGATTTTACTCCGACTCCGGGTACGCTCTCGACTTGCATGTACTATACCGGGATCGACCCTTTGACCGGAGAGGATGTCTACGTGCCGAAAAGTTTTGAAGAGCGGAAGCAGCAGAGGGCTCTTTTGCAATACTGGATGCCGGAGAATTCAGATACAGTCAGAAAGGCTCTTGAAAAAGCAGGGCGCCGTGACCTTATCGGCAAAACCCATCATTGTCTTGTCATTGAAGGACGTCGTCACACTGATAATTTTAAATCGTCTATGGACAATCGCAGGAAGACGTTATAGAATGCTCGTGTATTTGAGAAATGTAAATTTCGGGAGGTTACAAGAATGAAAAAGATCGTTATTTTTATGATAACCATACTGGCAGTCTTTACTGTAGGCTCAGTTGCATTTGCCGCAGATGAGAAGGTCGGTTTTGTTGATGATATGGCAATCCTTCAGCAGTTTCCGAAGTTCAAACAGGCACAGCAGCAGCTTGAAGCCATAAGCAAGAAGAAGTCAGACGCAGCGAAGGCGGCCTTTGACAAAGAAACTGACGACAAGAAAAAAGCTCAGATCGTGCAGAACCTACAGCTTGAAATGAGGGAAGAGGAATCTAAACTCATGAATCCCGTTCTCAAAGAAGTTAACGATACGATCGGCAAGGTCGCGAAATCAAAGGGTGTCACTATAGTGTTGAATAAGGTGCTCGTCTACTATGGCGGTATAGATCTTACGCCGGATGTGATCACAGCGCTCAAGCGATAAACGTAAATAAGATATTTGCGCCGTTCCGCTTGATCGGGATGGCGTTTTTTATTAATTATATGCCGGTAATCCATATGTAACGGAGGTGACAGGATGTCAATTCTCTGGCTCATTGTCGGCTACGTGGTTGGGTCATGTCCGACAGGATTCCTCGTCGCGAAATACCTCAGAGGCATCGACATAAGAAATTTTGGTTCCGGCAATATCGGAGCGACAAATACCGGAAGGCTGTTAGGGAAAAAGTGGGCTTTTGCTGTCGCATCTTTTGACATGCTTAAGGGCGGACTTGCCGTACTTTTTGTCTCCTGCTTCGCAGAGAGCAGCACAGTGCTGGCGCTTACCGGCGCGTCTGCCGTGCTGGGGCACAACTATCCGATATGGCTTGGGTTTCGCGGAGGCAAAGGGGTGGCGACGACCTTCGGTGTCTTTGGTTTTTTTGACTTCTTTAATCCATGGCCGGCTCTGATCGGCGGCTGTATATGGTATCTGGTAATGAAAAAGACAAGATATGTCTCGGTCGCGTCTATGACGGCGCTCTTTGCTTCCAGCCTTCTAATGCCGGTATTCGGCATGCCGCGCCCCTACTATATAGCAGCGCTTCTGCTGTCGGGGCTTTCCGTCTGGCGTCACAGGGCAAATATCAGGCGTATCCAAAACGGCACAGAAATCAAAGCAGGATAAGATCAGATCATAAACACGCGAAACCAAACCATCCCTGGCGGATCCTCAAATATAAATAAAGCATGATCCGTCCTTAATTCTGATTATAGCAAAGCTTTTCAATAGTATATCGGATAAAATCAAAATCAGGTCGCTAATAAATATGATATTGGACATGTGTGTCTTCGCTATCTACAATAGCGGCTTTTTGTATTTTAGAGGTGCTTCAACAGGATATCTGCAATTAACGGACCTGCAATTGCTGTGATCTGACTTATTGACGAATGCTGACCAAGGCAATATAATCATTGGCATAAGCAACAGGAAACGGAGTGACACGATATGTCATCACCAGAATCAAGCCTTACGAGAAGCATAGAGGAATACATCTCGCAGCTGATAGAGGAGAACAGCGAAGGCGTCGTCTCTCTTCGGAGGAAAGACCTGGCTGAACGTTTTGGCTGTGTACCCAGCCAGATAAATTACGTCTTACGCAGCCGTTTTGCCCCTGAAAACGGGTTTCTCATTGAGAGCCAGAGGGGTGGGCACGGGTATATCCGCGTGATACAGCTTACTTTCAGGAACTGTGACGAAGAGGTCGTACATCTATCTGATCTTGTCGGGAACACAATAACGGAGCAGGAGGCAAGAAGGCTGCTCGTCAACCTTCAGAACAGGGAACTGCTCTCTCCGCGTGAGCGGCTGATCATTGAAGTATCAATGCGTAATCTGGAAGAGAACGGACGCACTCTTTTTGACATCTCCCCTTACCGCCGTGACATTATGAGGGCCGAACTTCTCAAAAAAATTCTTACAAGCCTTGCATTAGGGTGAGGTGAAAATCTATGCTATGTGAAAAATGCGGAAAAAACAACGCGGAAGTGCATCTGGTCAAGATAGTCAACGGCGAGCGGCATGATGAATATGTATGCAGGGAATGTGCAAGGAACATGCTCCCGTTTGATGATGTTGCAAAATTGATGAAGATGACATTTTCATTTGAGGGAGTCATTGATATGAACGAGGCGCTGAAGGATTTGCTGTTCCCTGCTTTGCCTGATGTTTCCGATGAGTCAGGTGATATTCTGAAGTGCCCGTATTGTGGCGGCACCATGCCAGAAACCCTTTCTGACAAAGGTTCGGCAGAGACTGAAAAGTCAACAGATGATCATACCTTACACACGGGGAATGACGAACTGACGGACCTGAAAAATGGGCTGGCCCTGGCTGTGCACGATGAAAGATATGAGGATGCGGCAGTAATACGCGACAGGATAATCGAACTTGAAAAAAACAATAACAGAGTGAAAGGCGAGTGAGCTCGGTGTGGCAGGATTTCACAGAGCGGGGCAAGAGGGTTTTTCAGCTTGCCCATAAAGAGGCATTGCGTTTAGGACATGATGTTATAGGTACCGAGCATATTCTGCTGGGCCTGCTTGATGAAAGTGACGGCGTTGTATCACAGATTTTTGCCGCTTTTGGCATAGAGCCGGATCTCTTCAAAGCCGAAGTGGAGCATTTTATAGGCAGCAACAAGCCAAGAGCTGTACCTGCGGACCTTCCCATGAGCCCACGGGCTAAGATGGTGATAGACCTTTCTATGAGAGAGGCCCGCAGGATGGGAGTGAATTATGTCGGTACGGAACATATACTGCTGGGCATAATTGACGAGGGTGAAGGTCTGGCGGCACAGCTTCTTGCATCGCACGGAATGGATGCATCGACATGCAGGCAGGTTATAAGAAATATCTTTGGAAGTACTCCTCCTGAGTCCCAGGGACAGCAGAGAGAGAGGCCTGATTTCCAGCATAAACAGACACAGGCACAGGAACCGACATCGAAGACGCCTACCCTTGATCAGTTGGGTATAAACCTCACTGAGATGGCGAAGAACGGTGAACTTGACCCTGTTATAGGAAGGGACAAGGAGATACAGCGCGTTGTCCAGATACTTTCGCGCCGCACCAAGAATAACCCGGTCCTCATAGGAGAACCCGGAGTCGGAAAGACCGCAATAGCGGAAGGGCTGGCACAGCGTGTACTTTCCGGTGATATTCCGGAGATCCTTAAAGGCAAGAGGGTAATGCAGCTAAATGTGGCTAATCTGGTTGCAGGGACAAAGTATCGCGGAGAGTTTGAAGAGAGGATGCGCCGCCTTGTAAAGGAGATCAGCGAGACAAAGAAGGTAATTCTTTTTATCGATGAGATACACACGCTTGTAGGTGCCGGAGGTGCCGAAGGTGCCGTGGATGCCGCGAATATTCTCAAGCCGAGCCTTGCCAGAGGTGAATTTCAGGTTATAGGAGCTACGACGATCAGCGAGTATCGCAAGTATATAGAAAAGGATGCCGCTCTTGAAAGGCGCTTTCAGCCCGTACAGGTCGATGAGCCCTCAGAAGAGGACACTGTAAGCATACTTAAAGGGCTTCGCGACAGCTACGAGGCCCATCATAGAGTCCATATCACGGATGACGCGCTTGTCGCTGCAGCGAAGCTCTCAAAACGTTATATCTCCGACCGTTTTCTGCCGGACAAGGCTATCGATTTGATAGATGAGGCATCCGCAAGGGCCCGCATCCAGACTTTGGAAGCACCGGAAGATCTAAAGGCGCTTGAAAGAAGCGCAGGAGAGATACGCAAGGAAAAAGAAGAGGCAGTTGCAGCCCAGGAATTTGAAAAGGCGGCTCACCTCCGCGACAGCGAAAAAGAACTAGTCACCAGAATTGCCGAGTGGCGCCGTGAATGGACAGAATCCAGGAATCAGTTTACTCCGGATGTAAAGGCCGAGGATATTGCCGGCATCGTGGGGGAGTGGACCGGTATCCCCGTAACGCAGCTGACCGAAGCAGAGAGCATGAGGCTTATGCGCATGGAAGAGCAGATAGGCCTTCGCCTCATAGGGCAGGATGAGGCTCTTCATGCAGTTGCCAGGGCCATACGCAGGGCACGAAGCGGGATGAAGGATCCCAAACGCCCAGTGGGCAGTTTTCTGTTCCTTGGACCGACCGGCGTCGGAAAGACAGAACTCGCCCGGTCGCTTGCGGAGTTTCTCTTCGGCAGCGACGATGCGATGATAAGGCTGGATATGAGCGAGTATATGGAGCGCCACGAAGCGGCTAAGCTGATAGGAGCGCCTCCGGGCTATGTTGGTTTTGAAGAGGGCGGAAAGCTCACAGAGGCGATACGCCGCAGACCATATTCAGTTGTTTTGTTCGACGAAATAGAGAAGGCACATCCTGATGTATTCAACATACTGCTCCAGCTTCTTGAGGACGGCCGTCTTACAGACGGGCAGGGACGCCTGACGGATTTTCGCAACGCGGTCGTCATAATGACAAGCAATGTCGGAGTCGGTGAAATGATGAAGGGGCGAAGCCTTGGATTCGCAGATTCTGATGGGGGTGCCGGCGGTATTGATGTTGACAGGATGAAGACAGTTATACTCGAGGAGGCAAGGCGCTCCTTCCGGCCCGAATTCCTCAACAGGGTAGACGAAATGCTGATATTCAAGCCGCTGGGAAGAGAAGAGCTGCTTAAAATTGTCGATATCATGCTTGATGAAGTGAAAAAACGTACCCTTGATCGCGGCATTACAATAGATGTAGACAGTGAGGCAAAGCAGCTTCTGCTTGAGAGGGGTTACGATCCCAAATATGGGGCCAGACCGCTGCGCCGGATCATACAGAAAATGGTTGAGGATACCCTTTCCAACCAAATGCTCGAAGGCAGTATAGTCAGCGGAGACAAGGTTTTAGTCGGCGTTGAAAATGGAGAGCTGAAATTCGTCAAATAAGTCCCTGCCTTGTAAAAAATTTGAGCTATGTAATCTGTACCTCTCTGTTTTTTGTTTTTTGTGTTAGCATTGACCGACATGTTCAACTAAGACAAATAAGATTCTGGAGGGATTTGTGTATGTTATTCAAGAAGATTCTCAAAACAGCGGCTGTGTTTATGTTTGTTATGACTGTAAGCGTGTCGGTAGCTTTTGCCGCGGATGATGCGGTGCTGACCGTTGGTTCTGCAACGTTGAACGAGAAAGAAATCCTGCAGATGCTTGCCGGTACTGTCGGCGGGAATGACATGATGGTAGGGATGATGCTCTCTCAGTCGACATTAAAGGACAGGGTGGCCCTTGTGAATCAGATGGCGGATGCCGTAATATTTGCTGAAGCAGCAAAGTCAAAGGGACTCGAATCCCATCCTGATGTAGCTTTTCAGATAAAATGGCAGACGATCCAGCTTCTCATCCAGGCCTACTTTCAGGAGGCAGGCACTAAGTGGGATATGGGCAATAATGCTATGAAAAAGTACTATGATACGCATCTAGGAGAGTTTGTACAGGCGCCTGCCGCGCATACCCGCCATATCCTCTGTAATACAGAGGCGGATGCAGTCAACGCGGTCCTTGAGATATACAGAACAAAAGATTTTGCAAAGGTTGCGGCGGATTACAGCCGTGACCCCAACACAGCACAGAATGGCGGAGATCTTGGATGGGTTGAGAAAGGGACAATGGATCCAGCTGTAGATGAAGCTATTGAGAAAGCACGGGTCGGTTCGCTCGCGGGCCCTGTCAAATCCGGTTTTGGCTGGCATGTCATAGAGGTGCTTGAGCGGCGTCCCCAGAAACAGCTGACATTCAAGGAAGCTTCGGAGGAAGTAGCCCAGCGTCTCCAGAGATCGTACATCGACAAGGAGCTCGCATCGCTCAGGGAGAAATTCAAAGTTGAAATAAATGAGGATTCCCTCTCAAACCTTGGAGGTATTCCTGCTGCCCAACCCGAAGCTGCAAACCCGGTAAAATAGATAATGACCCAAAGTGTGGAGGCCTCGGCCGGGACAAAACTGCCTTTATGGGTCAAGCTGACCGGGAGTGCAATGGGTATCCTTTTCACGGGGTTCGGCATGAGCCGATTCCTGAGTGCCGGTCCCATGCGGGAGGTATTTATTCCTATCGTCACCGGAGCGATAATGATATATGTATCTGGCTATGAGCGCAGACTCTTTCTAAACACAGAAGGGTTCTGCCGCGAGACGTCATTCTGGGGACAGAGCAAGAGAGATTTTGTCAGCTGGGATGATGTCGCCGATGTGCGCGTCATATTGAACAAGGGTAAAAAAATATATGTCCTTCCTCATGCTGTCCGGGAAGCATGGCCTCTGACGTTCAGTATTGAACAGAAAGACGAAGTGCTTTGTTTACTTAAAGAATGTATTGCGGAAGAAGACATAAAAATTGAACAGTAAACTAAAGTAAATATTCAGGGAGGGCGGAAAATGCCGTCTAGACTGCACATAATCGGGAATATGTTTATTGATGTGGCAACGTTGCTTATCCCTATAGCATTGCTTGTTGCATGGTTTTTTCTCGATATGGCGATTAAGCATATCTTCAAGCGTGCATTTAAAGCCGCCCTCAAACGTGTCCAGAACAGCAGAGGAGATGAAGCACTCAAGCATTCTCTTCAACATCGTATAAACACAATAAGACAGCTTTCAACTCAGCTTTCAAGAGCGGTCCTGGCGGTGTTCATGGTCTCAATGACGCTTGGCTCCATCGGGATAGATATCAAACCGGTCATTGCCGGCATAGGGGTGGTGGGGCTCGGCTTCTCTCTGGCGGCACAGAACATAATAAGGGACTACATCAACGGATTCATAATCCTGATAGAAAACCAATATAACGTCGGCGACTGGATAGAGGTCAACTCGTTTTCAGGTACTGTAGAGCTCTTTACTCTCAGATCTACGCGGCTTCGCGACATTGACGGCAATCTGGTTGTGATCCCCAACAGCACAGTTCAGACAATTATCAATTACACCAAGGACTGGTCGGTTGCGTTGATCAAAATTGGAATTACTTACGAGTCCGATTTCCATAAGGCAGGGGAAATTATGGAAGAACTCGGCAAAGAAATAGCTGATGAGATGAACAGCGTCATTCTGGGCCCCCCGAAGTTCCAAGGTATAACGGATTTTGGCGAAAACGCCGTGTATATGAGAATAGTGATCAAGACTTTACCTGGTCAGCAGTGGGCAGTAGCCCGCAGCTTCAGGGAAAAATTAAAAGACCGTTTTGATGCAGAAAAAATTTCTTTTGCATATCCGCAGGTGGTCGTTCATCGGGCCGAAGATGAACCGCAAATTTCATAAAACTCATGTTTACCATCCAACCTATTAGTATAATGATATCGGACAAGGGGCGCGCTGGATCTTAGCGTGCCCCTTGTCCGATATCGTCCCGGTCGCCTCAGCGAGGCTACTGGTATATTTGGCAGTCCCTAGGGGATTCGAACCCCTGTTAACGGGCTGAGAACCCGCCGTCCTGGGCCCCTAGACGAAGGGACCACATCGCAATTGATATGGCTGGGGTACCAGGATTTGAACCTAGATTACCTGATCCAGAGTCAGGCGTGCTGCCGTTGCACCATACCCCAAAAAACGGCCCAGTCGAACCTTTACGGCTCAGACATGACAAGAGAAAATTATATCGGATATTACGGTATTGTCAACCGGCAATAAAGCGTTGCCGGATACTTCCCTCCACTGGCGCAAAATTGTCTGAATACAGTTAAAACTATGGATATATCCCATGTTAAGTGGTACGATAATAAGCTGGAGGGGAGTTGTGATATATGGCTATGTCCGACAGAAGAAAGACAAGGCAGCATAAAAGCAACGTAAGTGCCGGAGAGTTGAAAGTGATTCCGCTGGGTGGGCTGGGCGAGATAGGGAAGAACATGACTGTTTTCAGCTGTGGTGGCGACATGATAATCGTAGACTGCGGCCTTAAATTCCCCGAGGAGGAAATGCTTGGGATAGATTTTGTAATTCCGGATGTACAATATCTTATTGAAAACAAGGACCACATAAGGGGTATCTTCATCACCCACGGGCACGAAGATCATATAGGCGCACTTCCGTTTGTGCTGCCCGGACTTGATGTGCCGCTATACTGTTCCCGCCTTACTGCGGGTCTGATAGGGAACAAGATGGCTGATGCGAGGACAAACTATGAACCCAAATACATGGAAATACATCCGGGTGACAAAATAGAGGCCGGTTGTTTCTCGGTGGAGTTTATCTCTGTTTGTCATTCGATCCCTGATGCACTGGCCCTGGCGATCCGTACCCCTCTTGGCACGATAGTCCACACAGGGGATTTCAAGTTAGACCCGACTCCCATAGACGGAATCAGAACTGATTACAGCGCATTCGCGGCGCTTGGTAAAGAGGGCGTTCTGCTGATGCTGTCTGACTCTACCAATATAGAAAAGCCGGGGATCACCGCGTCCGAGAGGACAGTAGGACAGACGTTCGAACGCCTGTTTCGCCTGTATAAGGACAGGCGCATTGTGATCGCAACTTTTTCAAGCAACCTTCACAGAGCGCAGCAGGTTTTCAACGCAGCGGGGCGTTTTAACAGAAAAGTTGTCCTCTCAGGTCGTAGTATGCTTGCTTATGTTGAACTTGCCTGTAAACTTGGCTTTGTAGAAGTACCGGAGGGTTTATTGATAACCTCCCAGGAAGCTGAACATATGTCCGATAACAGAGTTGTCATCCTAACCACAGGCAGTCAGGGGGAGCCATTCTCTGGTCTTGTTCTTATGAGCAGGGGGACCCACAGGATGATACATCTGGGCCCGAAAGACCTTGTCATAATTTCAGCCACGCCAATCCCGGGAAATGAAAAGCTGGTGAGTGACACAGTTAACAGACTCTTTGGCTGCGGCTGTGAGGTCGTATACGAGAGAAGCGAGAACATCCATGTCTCCGGACACGGAGGACGTGACGAGCTCACCATCATGCTAAGCCTCGTCAAGCCTAAGTTCTTTGTCCCTGTGCACGGCGAGTACCGTCACCTTGTACGCCACGCACAACTGGCCCGTGAAATGGGTGTGCCGGCAAAGAATGTATTTATACTTCAAAATGGAGATGTGTTAAAGTTTAGAGGACCTAATAAAGCGGAGATCGACGGCAGGGTGCAGTCTGGAGCAGTCCTTGTGGATGGTATTGCTCTTGGAGAATTCGAGGGGAGTATCCTTCGCGAGCGCAGGGAGTTGGCGGAGAACGGGCTTGTTGTTGTCTCTCTTGTGTTGGACGAAAAGCTGCATCCGGCAGCATCTGTACAGATCCAGACGAGAGGCAGCGTCTTTTCATCTGAAGACGGCGGTACATTCAGGGATCTTGAACATGCGGTTATGTCTGCACTTGAGCAGTTTGAACGTACGCCTGGCGCGAAGCCGGAAATGCTGCCGACAGAAATAAGAAAGAGAATAAGGGATGTCTTTGGACGGACCTCAAGAAATTATCCGACTATAGTTCCGCTGATCACGAGGCTTAACTGAATCACAGAATTTCAATAAAAGCGCTTCTTAAAATTTAAGGAGAGATCTGGATGTCGTTAACATCGATTTTGCAGATATTTGCAGGAGTCGGTATTCTTATATACGGGATCATAGTCATGGGAGAGTCGCTGCAGATAATCGCAGGTGACAAACTTCGAAAACTCATAGCTTCACTCACAGGAACTCCGATAAAAGGGCTCCTTGTTGGTACGGCAGTCACAAGCATCCTCCAAAGCAGCAGTGCTACCACCGTTATGGTCGTGAGCTTCGTCGACGTGGGTTTTATGAATCTCACACAGGCTATAGGGGTCATACTCGGAGCTAACATAGGCACCACTGTCACGGCACAGCTTATTGCGTTTAAGATCACAGATATCGCATATCTATGTGCGATGTTCGGCGCGGGGTTCTGCATACTATGCAAGAAGAAACGGCACAGACAAATTGGGGTCGGCTTAGTAGGATTCGGGCTGCTGTTCATAGGTATGGAAATGATGCAGGGGCCAATGGCGTTTCTAAAAACCAGGCCAGATATGCTTACTGTATTTGGAGACCATATTTTTATGGCCTTCCTGTCCGGATTGGCTGTAACTCTTGTTGTGCAGTCAAGCTCTGCCACGGTAGGCCTCACGATGGCGATAGCAGCTCAGGGAGTCATCCCGCTCAGTACTGCAATAGCGATAATTCTGGGTGATAATATTGGTACAACGATAACGGCAGTGCTTGCGTCATTCGGGGCCAACAGGTCGGCAAAACAGGCTGCGGCGGCCCATGTTTTGATCAAGGTCCTGGGGACTGTTGTCATTATGTTGATACTTCCGATGTATACATCTTTGATATCGCTTACCTCATCCGATATTTCAAGACAGGTCGCCAATGCACACACCATATTCAACGTCATAGTCGCATTTATGTTTCTGCCGTTTGTCTCGCAGTATGCCAGGCTTATAAGGATGATCATACCTGATGATGAAAACCAGGAAGTAGTCGGCGCCATGTTTCTGAACCCGGCGCTTATCACAGCATCGAGTGCCGCAGCAGTAGACGCTGTCCGCAAAGAGATGATCCGCCTGGGTATATTGGCGTTACGCATGATCGAGAACTGCCGCTCCATTATCATAGATGACAACGAAAAACTTGTGTCCGAAGTCGACCGTGCTGAACGCAACGTTAACGAACTGACCCATGATATAGTACACTATGCGACAGAAGTCGGGCAGTCGGGGCTTCCGGCGGATCTCTCCATGCTTCTTAACTCATGCACCAGCGGTGTAGGAGACATAGAGAGGATAGGAGATCACGCGACCAATCTTATAGAGATGTATCAGTTTTTAAAAGATCACAAACTTAAATTCTCATATAAGGCGCGGGAAGAGTGTCAGGAGATGTTTGACCTTGTTATCTCTGCTGTAGCCAGAAGTATACAGGCGCTTGAGGAAGAGGATCCGAAACTTGCCAAGGAGGTTGTGGATCTTGAAGATCAGATCGACTACATGGAAAAGACCTTGCGTGCCCAGCATATCGCACGCCTGAACGCAGGAGGCTGCAATCCGGGTGCAGGTGTTGTCTTTATAGACATACTGAGCAATCTGGAAAGGGTCGGCGACCATGCCCATAATCTTGCCATGGTTGTCTTTGATATAGAACGCATGCACAGCCGCAACAAGGTACTGAAACACTGATAATACAGGAGTGATATTCTTATGGACTTCGAAATAATTATCCTTGGACTGATACAGGGACTTACGGAATTTCTGCCTGTAAGCAGTTCCGGGCATCTGGCTCTGGTACAGATTTTTCTTGGGATAGAGATGCCGCCGCTTTCATATGACCTTGTCCTGCATGTTGCGACCGCATGTGCCACTATCCTCTTTTTTATCGGAGATATTTATGCGCTTCTTTGCGAATGGATCAAGGGGTTTGTCCGCTCAGATTATCGACGGAGCTCTGGCTGGCCCACAGGGTGGGCCGTTGTTGTCGGGACTGTGATAACCGGCATTATAGGGATATCAATAAAAGATTTTGCAGAAAGCGCCGCTCAGAACTCACTTATGGTGGGGCTGGGTCTTGTATTCACCGGTCTGATCCTTATATTCAGCCGTTTCATAAGAGTGGGGCTTGGACAAGTTCGCATTACAGACGGTATTTTTGTAGGCATTGCGCAGGGGATCGCGGTCCTGCCAGGGGTATCGCGTTCAGGTATGACCATTGTGTCGGGGCTCTCGACCGGGCTCGGCAAAGATGAGGCTTTTCGTTTTTCTTTTCTTCTCTCGATACCGGCCATACTTGGAGCAACTCTGATCCAGGCGATGCAGTCCGGTGGTTGGGATAATTTTGTAAAGGCACTTCCCCATGGCTGGTATTTAGGGGCTTTGGCAGCGTTTTTCAGCGGAATGGCCGCCCTTGTCATACTAAAAAGACTTATCATAACATCCAGATGGTGGATGTTTGGCATCTACTGTCTTGTGCTCGGGGTCTCTGACATAATCGTTACATATCTGGGGGTATGGTAAATGGCATTGAGAAAAGCCGTAACGCTTCAGTGGGGGCTGCTGTTTCTCTGCATCATATTAGGCACCTGGCTTGGGATATTTCTGCAGCGGTTCGCAATTATCGCGCCTGTATTTGTCAATTTTGCAGATTTTGCCATTGATGTCAGACAAATTGATATCGTTATACTCAAGTTTGGCTTTAATTTCGCGCTTAAACTCAACCTTGGAACGTTGATAGGCGGAATAATCGGGATCTGGGGACTGCGTTGAATATAAATATCATACTTGCTTCAGGCAGTCCCAGAAGACGTGAACTGCTCAGGTCGCTTGGCTGGAATTTTGATGTCGAAGAGGCGCTGATTGAAGAAAAAACCAATGCCGGGGAGGGACCGGAAGCTATGGTCCGCAGGCTTGCCGAGAGCAAAGCGGCTGAAGTTTACAGCCGGCATCCGCGCAGTTGGGTCATTGGAGCAGATACGACAGTTGTGATAGACGGCAGGATGCTTGGCAAACCTGTGGACTGCGATGACGCGGCAATAATGATAAAGATGCTGCAGGGAAGGACACATACCGTGATGACAGGAGTGGCTCTCTTTGCCCCTGATGGAAGGAAGCTCATATGCTGCGAGAAGACAGATGTGACTTTTCGCAAGCTTGATGACACGGAGATCGCGGCTTACGTCACACAGGGTGAGAGTTTTGATAAAGCCGGAGCTTATGCTATTCAGGAACGCGGGACACTCCTTGTTGAACATATCGAAGGATGTTACTTCAATGTTGTAGGTCTGCCGCTGGAGCGGCTCAGTAAAATGTTTGCGGTGCTCGGCTGGCCGCTTTCTGAACAGTGGAGGGGTTGAACATGGGATTTTTTCCCCGCAGATATCTGCTTTTTACAATACTGACTGCAGCGGCGCTGCTTGCCGGCGTAGGCCTTATTCCCAGGCTTGAGGCCGAGCGGGGTAATAAGAACGTTGCCTTTATAGTTGAATATAAAGACATAACATCCCTGGCGCTTCAGAACGGCATCTCTGTCCGTGATGTGTGGGAAAAGATACATCCTCTTGGCGTAATGGGCATATCTGTCTCCGAATATACCGGGGAGGAACTGGCTCTAGGCGATCCGCTGCCGCTGGAATATGGTCCCGCAGCCTCGCTGGGCTTAAATAACAAAGGGATACTGTCGGACAATGCGTCGATCCTTATCGATAAAACATCCCCATATTCTGAGCTTATATATCAGTATATAAAAATAAAACTGCCTAAAGCTATGAGATACGAAGTTGGAGGCAGTATAGCCATAGTACTTCCGGCTGATACCAAAGAGTTCAAATTTTCTTCCATTGTGCCGGATTTTTCCGCGCTGCAATTCTGTCTGGAGAATGACATTCCCGTTCTTTTCCGTCCCGGACCCTGCACCCCAGCAGGAGGGAAGGATGTGGCGGACGCCCTGGATTTTCTCGCGGGACACTACAGACAGATCAAAAATATCATTCCTTCAGGGATGATATTGCCGGGATATCCGAATATCGCTCCTCTTGCTAAGGTTTTGAAACAGGACGGCATCAGCCTGTCGAAGGTGGAATTCGTCAAGCAGATCGGTGACACTGGATTTGCCATGATGATGGCGCCGAACGTAATACCTCTGCACAGCCTTACAAGGGACGAGATAATATCGAAAAATACATCGCGCAGACAGATGGAAGAACGTTTTGTAAGGGCAGTCCATGAGCGGTCGGTAAGGTTTGTAATGATGCACCCTTACGATCTCCAGATGGGAAACAGGCTTGAGGTGTTCCTTGAGGACCTTTCAGGAACACGGGATGCTCTTGCCGCAAGAGGTTATGATTTTGCCTGGCCACAGACAATGCCGGATAGGCCGGTCCCTGCCGCAGGAGCGCTTGCAAGCGCTCTCTCTCTCGTGTTCTGCTTATGGTTCTACTGCGTCCGCCTCTCTGGAATTGAGAATGACGGAGTGGGGCTTAAGGAAACGGCATTACTGTTGGCTTGTTCTTTTTTAATGGCGGGTATTATATGGAAAATACCGCTTGCCGCGCGTCTATGCGGAGGTTTCTGCGGCGCGTTTATAGCCACAGAGGCCGCGCTGACCGCACTTGAATGCAATAAAAAACCATTGCTGGGAGCGCTTGGCGGACTTTTTATCATAATCGCCGGCGGACTCTCGATAGCATCTTTCTATGGTACTACACTTGCCGCATTGAGACTTACTCCGTTTTCAGGAGTAAAGCTGACGTTGCTGCTCCCGCCGGTGCTCTTGGTCACGCACGATCTCAAGCGTCGTATCCATCCCGAATCGATCGGAGATATTATACAGAGGCCGGCTCTTTGGGGGGAGCTTATGCTTGTCGGGTTAATGATGGTTGCTCTTCTGATAATGGCATTGAGAAGCGATAATGTTTCCAATGTGCCGGCATGGGAAATAACCTTCCGTGATTTTATAGAGCGCCTGCTTCTCGTCCGTCCGAGGACAAAAGAGTTTCTCATCGGATATCCCTCCCTTGTTCTATATTGGTATATCGTGAGAAAGGGATGTGGGGCACACTACCGTGAAGTTCTGCGTATTGCCGCAGTGCTGGCTTTCTGCTCTGCCGTAAACACGTTCTGCCACTTCCATACGCTGCTGTCTCTCAGCGTAATAAGGGTCATAAATGGCTGGTGGCTGGGGCTGCTCGTTGGATTTGTCCTTGTAGCGGTGATCAGCCTGATTCCTGTTCCTATAATGAAAAAGTACGGAGAGAGATATTAGATCGATGCGGAGCTTCGATGTGCTTGTAGCGGGATACTACGGATTCGGCAATCTCGGTGATGAACTGCTTGCTGAGGCGGTAGTCGCACAGCTTGAGACCGCAGGAACAAACAAAGAGAGAATTGCAATATTATCGGCCAATCCCCGCGAGACATCTGAGAAGCTGGGGATACAGGCGTTTGACAGGTGGAATATAAAAAAAATTTACGGCATAATGAAAAGAACAAAGACTCTTCTCCTGGGAGGCGGAGGTCTCTTTCAGGATTCAACAAGCGTTAGGTCGTGCCTGTATTACTGGGGTATCGTACGGATGGCACTTTTCTGCGGCGCACGTCCATGGGCGGTAGGCCAGTCCATTGGGCCGCTGAAAAGCATGACGGGGTCATATCTTGCCCGTGGCGCCTTTGTCTCATGCGTATACCGCGGAGTCAGGGACCGTAGCTCCCTCGGGATGATCAATAACTGGGGGTTGTTCGGTACCCTCGCACCGGATCTTGTAATGTGCCTGAAAATAAAAAGAGATTATGCCCACGGCGATGTCCTTCTGCTGAACCTCAGGCAGGGTTACGAAAAAATATCAAGACTTGCTGCCAAACATGCCGCAAATATCGCGGAAGAAAAAAAACTTAAAATCATCGGTATTGCGCTTTCAGATGCCGATACCGCCGAGCTTGAAAAATATCATGAGTCCGGAATTCTCAAACTGGATCAAATTACTGTTCTCAAAAGTATCGCTGACTATGAAAATATACTCAGCGGAAGTTGCTGTGCTATAGGAATGAGGCTCCATTTCCTTGTACTTGCGCTTCTGGCGGGGTTGCCGACGCGCGGCGTGCCGTATGACCCCAAGGTGCGTTCCTTCTGCGAAGAGTGGGATATTCCTGTATTTGATTCATGGGGGGCTGGTTTTTCGGTCCCTGTGGATGAGAATATCCTTGCCGGGATTTCCTCGGTGGCCTCGGCCTCTTTCAGACAGGGATACGATGTGGCTATGGGTGATGCAAATGGATGAAAGCCGGACAGAAGAACTTAAGGCACTGGCATCAGAGATACGGAAAGATATCGTGCGGATGGTGGGGGTCGCTCGCTCCGGTCCGCTGGAGGTCCCGCTGTCTATAGCAGATATCCTTGTATTCCTTTACTGGGAGGAGTTGCTTGTCGTTGCGGAGGACCCGCTCAGGGAAGACCGCGACAGATTTCTGCTTGGCATAGAAAATGGAGTCCCTGCGCTTTATGCCGTGCTTGCAAGAAGGGGATACTTTGAAAGAGACGAATTATGGCACTATCGCCGGCTTGGCGCAATGCTTCAGGCTTTGCCGGATTTCAGGCGCACTCCTGGCATAGATGCTCCGTGTATTACAGTCGGTCCTGAACTTGCGGTTGCAGCAGCGCTTGCGGAGTCGCTGCAGACGGATGGACTTGCTCCCAGGGTTTTCTGCCTTTCCGGCGAAGATGTGTTCCAATTACACGACTTCCATCTTGAAGCCAAGAGGTCGGCCCATGCCGGGTTGGGCAATTTGATACTGCTGATCGTTGCTGTGCCGGGAAGAATCAATGACGCTGTGCATGGCGGAACGGAAGAACATAAAAAAATAATGCGCGAATACGGATGGGCTGTCCTTTCTATAGACGGACACAGCTTTGAGGAGATGGAAGATGTATTTTCCTCTCAGGAATTTTTATGTGGTTTACCAAAGGCTGTTTTCATCGACGCAAAAAACGGAAAGGGAATATCCTTTGTAGATGCAGATCCATCCAGGTATACAAGGTCGATGAGTATGGACGATATGGATCAGGCTTTAGAAGAGCTGGAGGGGCATATAAATGAATAATAAGACGCAAACAACCAGCGTATGGGATGTTTTCTGCGATTATATTGAGAAATATGCTCAGAGGCATGATGACTTTATGCTGGTTGTGCCGGATACAGGCTTTGATATCGGCATCCTGGGAAAACTGCCTAAGGAAAAAATATTTTTTGCGGCGTCTGAGGCCGATGCTATACTCAATGCTGCCGGCTTTGCGCTCAACGGCAAGAAACCATGGATCACAGGCAACTGTTCCAGACTTGTCGCCAGATGTTATGGACAGATACGCGAGGCGCTTGCGATACCCTCGCTTAATGTGAGGATCGCGGCTGCCGACGGGGGTCTTTCAAAGGGCCAGGAAGGTGTGGCCTCTCTTATCATAGAGGACCTGGCCCTAATGCGCGCAATGCCGAATATGAATATTTTTGTTCCATCGGACATAGGATCAGTCTATGGAATTGCCAAAGCCTCTGAGACGGTAGACGGACCTGTTTATCTCAGACTTGGCATGACCTCTATTTTGCAGCCCCGATATGATCCGGATGACTTATACTATGCCGGAGGTGCGCGTTTACTGAGAGAGGGCACAGGCGTCACTATCTGTGCATGTGGTATCATGGTCAGTAATGCTATTGCTGCTGCTGAGATACTCGAGCAGCAGGGCATAAGTGCGGAAGTCATAGATTGTTATAGTCTGAAGCCTTTCCCTGAGCAGATCGTGCTGGCCTCGGTGAGAAGGACAGGTTGTTGTGTTGCGGCAGAGGAGCATTGCTGCATAGGCGGGCTTGGCGGAGCGCTGGCGGAATGCCTTTGCAGCACATATCCCGTGCCTGTGCGCTTTGTAGGGATAGAAGATCAGTTTGTGAACAGCGGTACTCCTGAGGAGCTCCGCGAATACTACGGACTTACATGGAAAGAAATCGTCAATGCGGCAGCCCAGGTATGGGCGCTCCGCAGGAGGTAGCATCATATAATGGATATAAAATTTTCTGGTGTCACCAAAATATTTCAGCCTGACATAGTTGCGCTTGAAGACATATATCTTCAGGTGAACAGCGGTGAGTTCGTATACCTTGTGGGAGAGACAGGGTCCGGCAAGACGACTCTTATGCGCTGCATCTCCCGCGAGGTCGTCCCCACGAGGGGGCAGATAAGCGTAGGAGGCAACCTTCTGAGGAAAATCGGCAGATTTGATCTTGCTCTGTTCAGAAGAGATATCGGCGTAGTGTTCCAGGACTTCATGCTTCTGCCCAACCTCACTGCATTTGAAAACGTAGCGTTTGTTCTTGAGGTAATGGGACTTCCGCCCAAAGATATATCAGATAGGGTATCCGAAGTATTGAAGACCGTAGGTATATGGCGCAGACGCAACCTATATCCGCCGCAGATGTCCGGAGGGGAACAGCAGCGTCTTGCAATAGCGAGGGCGATCGTCAACGAGCCCTCACTCATCCTGGCCGACGAACCGACAGGCAACGTCGACAGCCACACCGCAGACGAAATAATGCAGCTTTTTCTTGAAATAAATGCGGCAGGGACAACTGTTATCATGGCAACTCACAATCAGATCCTTGTCAACACCTATCGCCACCGGGTCGTTGAGATCCACCGCGGCAGAATAGTGCGCGACGAGGCCCAGAGGAGGTATGAGCTCGATGGCAGCTGTTAGATATGCATGCAGGGACGGGATCAGGCTTGTAGTCCGTCATTGGGGAATGAGCTTACTCACGATATTCACGGCAATGTCTGTTTTCTATGTCATCGGTGCGAGCACCCTTCTTGTGCTGAATGTAAGAAATATAGTTGGGATGATGGAAAATCAGCTATCTATACAGGCGTACTTAAAACCAGGCGTTGATATAGAAGCAGTCGCAAAAAAGATACGCGTCATACCGGATGTTAAAGATACAAAAATTATTACGAAAGAGATGGCTCTTGAAAGGCTTCGCGCAAGGATAGGCAATCAGGCTGACGCGGTCACGCTGCTTGGTGAAAACCCTCTTCCTTCAAGCGTCGAGGTGCGTGTCAACAGGGCCTCAAATGTTGCAGAGACCGCAAGGATGCTGGTCGCTGTACCTGAAGTTGATGACATCGTCTATGCCGGACGCGTTGCGGAAAAACTTACAAACGTATCCAACTTCGTTGAAAGATTTTCCATAATCATGCTTATTATTGCCATAGCCGCAAGCGGTATAGTTTTGTTCAACACAATAAGAATATCGGTCTATTCAAGAGAAGAGGAGATCAGAGTTATGATGATGGTCGGTGCGACGTCGACCTACGTAACGCTTCCCTTTGTGATCCAGGGATTCATCCTCGGATTTGCCGGAGCGCTGCTTGCATCATTGCTGCTCGGCGGCACTTATTACTCTGCGATAATAAGACTGAAAGACATGCTGCCCTTCCTTCCATTTCTTGAATCACCGAAACTGATAGGTAAGCTTGGGTTCATGCTCATCTGCTGCGGCGCTGCGATCAGCCTTATAGCAAGCCTGCTTGCAGTTGAGAATTTTATAAGAAAAGCATCTAGGTCTCTCTAGTGTGTTGTAATGGAGGAAAAATGGCCTTATTTAAAAAAAAGCTGTTTAAACTGTTTATTATTTCTACAGTCGCCGCTGTTTTGCCGTATGCAACAGGAGCATCTGTGTTTGCCGCCACAAGCGCAGCTGATCTTGACAGCCAGATAAAAAAGCAGGAACAGGAGTATCAGAAGATACAGAAGCGTATATCTTTGACTAATAAAAAAATTAAAGAGACATCTAAAAAAGAAAGGGACGTATCTTCGCAGATAGAGGAACTGAGTCAGAAAATAACCGTAACGCAGCAGAAGGTCAATGTTGTGACGCTGCACATAAAAAAGGTGCAGCGAAATATAGTAAAACTTTCAAACGAAATAGCCGATACGAATAAAGGGATAAGAGAGGCGCAGGAACTTCTGGGCAAAAGGCTCGTTTCTATATACAAATACGGCGGGGTGACAGAGTTCACCCTCCTGCTCTCCTCCCAGGGTGCAGAGGATGCGCTTTCCAACACATATCTTCTTGGCAGGATCGCGGAACAGGATCAGGCATTGATAAACGACCTTACTGCACAGAAAAAAAAGTTAAGCGAAACTCAGCAGGAGCTCAAAGAGCAGCAGGCAAGGCTCCAATCCCGAGGGAAGGAACTTAAGCAGCAGCACACAGAACTCAGGAGCGCGTCCGACGAGCGTAATCTGCTGCTCTCTAAAGTACGCAGGGACAAGGCGCTGTACATGGCGGAACAGGAAGAGCTGCTGAGAGCATCAAAAGAGCTTCAGTCAACAGTCAAACGCCTGCTTGCAGAAAAAAGAAGGCTGAATCAGGCGAGGAACCCAGGCAAAAAAGAGACAGTCTACTATCGGGGCGGACGTCTGGCATGGCCTGTTCATGGAAATATCACCAGCTCCTTCGGTACAAGGATACATCCGGTCTTTAAGACGAAGATCACCCACACCGGGATCGACATAAGTGCGCCTAAGGGTGCGCCCGTCCGTGCGGCCGATGCCGGTGAAATCCTTTATACCGGCTGGATGCGCGGCTATGGACAGGTCGTAATAATCGACCACGGAGGAAACCTTACCACGGTTTACGCGCACCTTTCCGGTATAGACTGTGTTGAAGATGCAAAGGTACAAAGGGGTACAGTCATAGGCCGTGTCGGTTCGACAGGGATCGCGACGGGCAACCATCTTCATTTTGAGGTCAGAGCCAACGGTGATGCAGTTAATCCGATGCGTTACCTGCAGTAATATAATGAAATTCGCAGGAGCGGTTATTCTTCTCCCTCGGTATTATAGAAAGGTCAGTGGTGAAAGTGAAAAAAATTAAGGATCTGTCGATAGGGATAGTTATAGGGCTTCTAATAGCTGCAGGCATATATCTGGTTCCCCAGGCAGTAGGAGCAGACTGGCCTAAAGGGCTGCCGTTCTCTCCGCAGCAGCTTTCCATAATCAAACAGACAAAACTTGCGCTTGAAACATACCATGTCGATGGTGATAAAAAAGGCAAGATAGACGACACGAAAATGTATTACGGGGCAATGAAGGGGCTTGTTGAATCAGTAGGAGATCCCTTTACCCGTTTTGTGGAACCCAAGGCGCTGGAGGAAGAAAACCTCGAGATGGAGGGTGAATACGGCGGTCTTGGCATATACATCACGTCAAGAGACGGGAGGACAATAGTTATCGCTCCTATGGAAGGCACTCCGGCAGATAAGGCCGGGCTAAAGCCTCTTGATGAAATAATAAAAGTAGGCGACAAAAATGTCGTTGGCTTAAACAGTGATGAGGTCGTCAAGCTGCTTCGCGGGCCTTCCGGCAAAGCTGTCAATATTTGGGTGCGGCGTAAAAATGTCGATAAGATCCTCCAATTCAACATGGTCAGGGAAATCATCAAAATAAAGACAGTTCGTCTTGAGATGATAAAGAACGTAGCATATATAAAAATCAACCAGTTTAACTTCAAGACTGATCAGGAACTGACCGCAGCTATAAAGTCGGCAAACGGTAAAAAAGCGGCGGGCATACTTCTGGACCTCAGGAACAATCCCGGCGGACTGTTGGAATCATGTGTAGATGTCACATCACAGTTCATCAACGGAGGAGTTGTCGTAGGGATGAAGGGCCGCTTTGACAGGGCCAACGATATTATGTATGCAAAAGAAGGCAGGGCCAACAATCTTCCGCTTGTAGTGCTCGTCAATGAGGGTAGTGCCAGCGCAGCAGAGATACTTGCCGGCGCCATCAAAGACCATAAACGCGGTACGATCGTCGGAATGAGGACCTTCGGCAAGGGTTCTGTCCAGTCACTCTTCAACCTGCCGGATAATTCCGGGATCTACATCACAATAGCGCGCTACACGACTCCGTCAGGAGTTATAATCGACCATAAGGGGCTTGAGCCGAACATCAGGATGGGCGGTGAGCCAAAGAAGGATAAGAACGCCGACAAACAGCTGCAGAAAGGCCTTTCCATATTAAAAAATGAAATTGGGAAAAAGAAATAGCGTTGGATCGATAAGATGGGACGTCATTACCGCAGTCCGCGCACATCGTTTGCCATACTTGCGAAAATGGCTTTGCTGCTGTTCCTTGCAGCTGCTCTCGTCTTAGTTTTGTGCCGCCTGTACCCGGAACATATCCCGGCTCCGATAGTAAGGACGGCAGACGAGGTAGTACGGAAGACAGAAAAAATCACAGCTGAAATCAGAGGGATCAATAAAATAAAGGGCGGGACAGAGACAACATCCAGAGACAAAGTGCCTGCGCCGGCAATCAGAACAGGCGCTCCGGAATCGGTACAAACCGATAAAAGGCCGGTTTTGTCTCTGGTCGTTGACGACGGCGGCGAGCAGATGAAACTGACGCGAAAGATTTCTAAACTCAGCATCCCGCTCACATGGGCGATCATGCCATATACAAAATATGCACAGGCGACTGCTAAACTGGCTGCTTCAGAGGGGATACCATACCTTCTGCATCTGCCGATGCAGGCTGAGGCAGATAAAAACGGCGGGCCATATCTCATCGGCCGTGGCATGAGCAGTACTAAAATACGCGAAATAACAGCGGCGGCGCTTGATACCCTGCCGGACACGGCAGGCTTAAGCAACCACAGAGGGTCGCTTGCTACGGCGGACAGAAACACTATGGAACCGGTCATTGATGAACTGAAGGCTCGTCAGCTCATATTCCTCGACAGCAGGACATCAGGCAAAAGTGTAGCGTATGATGTTGCTAAAGCTGCGGGTGTGACCGCACTCAAAAACAACGGCTTTCTTGACGGGACGGCAGATAAAAATGCTATCAAGGCAAAGTTCAACGAGGCGGTCAAATATGCCGTAAAAAGAGGACATCTGATCGTTATATGCCATTTCAGGCCGGTTACGGTGCTCTTTCTTGAGGAACTCAATGCAAATTACAGAACACTTCCCGTGCGCCTTATAACTATTCCCGAAATGGCGGGGATACTTGCTCTGCATCAGGAAAAGGGAGATGCCGAATGACCGGTTCTGAGAACAACATAGTCATAGGTATGCAGTGGGGCAATGAAGGTAAGGGGCGCATGCTGGATTTCCTTGCCGGCCGTTCCGGAGTAATAATACGCTTTCAGGGCTGTTCCAATGGCGGCCGAAGCATAACAGCAGGCGGAGAACGATTCAGAGTCAACTATCTTCCAAGCGGAATAAACAATGACGGGAAGAAATGCCTTATATGCTGTAATGTTGTCCTTGACCTTGAAAAAATATCCGCAGAAATATCCCTGCTTAAAGAAGCCGGGGTGCTTAAAGCGGAGCTAGTCATCAGCCCTGAGTGCCATCTTATACTGGACTACCATAAAAAACTGGATGTCCTGGAGGGCCGCATACTTGGGCACGGGAACAACAGGACAATGCAGGAATTAGGTCTTGGACCATGCTGCGCAGACAAATTCCGGCGTCTGGGAATAAGGGCGGGAGATCTTTTCTCGCCTGATGTGCTGCGTAAAAAGATCGAGCATAACCTGACTATCAAAAATGAATACTTCTCCAAAATATACGGGGAAAAAGAGCTTGAACCGTCGGTGCTCCTGGGGAAATGCCTGGAAAATGGAGAAAAACTTAAGCCATATATTGGAGACCCGACGGCGATAGTTGAGACAGCATTCGCAAAAAACCTTGGGATACTCTTTGAGGGCAGCGATGGTACCATGAACGACATAGACAGGGGGATATACCCCTACATAATGCCGGCATCGACTATTTCTGCATCGGCCTTTATAGGGACAGGTATCAGGAATAGTGCGCCGATGCATGTGATAGGAGTTGCAAAATCATACTGTACCAGAACGGACAGCGGCCCGTTTATAACGGAAGAAACAGGTTCTGTGGCGCCGTTCATAAGAAACAGGGGCGGTGAATTCGCCGGCATAACAGGCGAACCAAGGCGCATAGGATGGCTTGACCTTCCCGCGCTTAAATATGCACTGCGGGAAAACGGGGTCCATACCCTTTCAATGACGAAACTGGACGTGCTTACCGGCATTGACGAACTTAAAATATGCACATCGTACATAGTTGACGGCAAAGAGAGAAAAAGTTTTGACCTCAGCATTGACGAGATGTATAGGGCGGAACCTGTTTACAGATCAATGCCCGGATGGAAGGTAGACCTTGTCGGCTGCAGCGAACTTAAAGCACTGCCGCAACAGGCTCGGGCATACATAAAATTTATTGAGGACTACACCGGCATACCGGTCATATGGATCGGAGTCGGGGCACAGTGGGGGAACGCCCTTCTCAGAAGAAACTAAAAAACAGGAGAAAGATCCGGCGGCAAGAATGTCATGAAACTGTTGACATGTAAGCTGAAATCGGTATAATAGCTTACGTTGTCGCTGATGCGGTACGGCTATGCGGAGCGGGCGGATAGCTCAGCGGGAGAGCACCTGCCTTACACGCAGGGGGTCGTAGGTTCGAACCCTATTCCGCCCACCATTGGACAACACCGAAGTGGAGCTGTAGCTCAATTGGTTAGAGCGCCGGCCTGTCACGCCGGAGGTCGCGGGTTCAAGTCCCGTCAGCTCCGCCACTTTTTTAAACGCCACTGAGATGGCGGGATAGCTCAGTAGGTAGAGCAACGGACTGAAAATCCGTGTGTCCCCAGTTCAATTCTGGGTCCCGCCACCAGTAAAACTGCAGATATTGCGGAAGTAGCTCAGGGGTAGAGCACAACCTTGCCAAGGTTGGGGTCGCGGGTCCAAATCCCGTCTTCCGCTCCAGATATATCAACGGTTCGTAAGTTTTTACTTACGGGCCGTTTTTTGTTTTACTCCCAAACTTTTCCAACAATATGGTAAGCGTCAAATGTAAGGTAAGGTAAGCGTCAAACCATCCGTACCTATCCCAGATAACATCAAACGTCTAAACTCCCCCGTAACTTAACAGCAAGGGGGAGTTTTCATGTTCGATCACAGCGGCAAACAGATTTATCTGATCTGCGGTCCTACGGATATGCGC
>JAJFTP010000059.1 GCA_021372895.1 Synergistaceae bacterium | reverse complement strand
ATGATAACGTTAGATGAAGCTATGAAGTCCGGAAGGATCAGAAGCGGAGAAAAAGTTGCATTCGTAGCGTTTGGCGCCGGAATGACTTTGGGAGCCTTGCTTTACGAGGCATAAGGGGGATTTATGAAGATGTTTGAGAATAACAGGGTAACAAGGCTTCTGAATATCAGATATCCTATATTACAAGGCGGAATGGCATGGGTGGCTGATGCAGACCTCGCCGCCGCCGTCAGCAATGCGGGCGGCCTTGGCATAATAGCTGCGGCCAGTATGCCTGCGGAACTGTTGGAGCAGCAGATAATAAAGATAAAAACTCTCACTGATAAGCCTTTCGGCGTTAACATCATGCTTATGTCAGAGACTGCTGATGACGCCATTGAAATCGCGGTAAAATACAGAGTCCCGGTTGCAACTACCGGGGCAGGCAAGCCGGGCAAGGTGCTTGACAGGCTGAAACCGCTGGGTACAGTAGTTATGCCGGTCATCGCATCCGTCGCTCATGCGGAGAGGGTGGCGAGACAGGGTGCTGATGCTGTAATAGCGGAGGGCAGCGAGGCAGGCGGGCACATAGGTGAGGTTACAACGATGAACCTTGTGCCCCAGATTGCCGAAGTAGTTAATATTCCTGTCATAGCCGCAGGCGGAATCGCCAACGGCCGCGGTATGGTCGCTGCATTTGCGCTTGGAGCCGAGGGTGTTCAGGTCGGCACGCGTTTTGTATGCGCATCAGAGAGCAATGTACATGTAAACTATAAGGAAAAGATCATAAAGGCAGGAGATCGAGCGACAGTTGTCACAGGACGATCTCTCGGGCATCCCGTAAGAGTACTCCGGAACAAGCTGTCAAAAGAGTTTGAAGAACTGGAGAGGAACGGAGCTCCCGCTGAGGAACTGGAGCGGCTTGGCGCAGGGAAACTCAGACTTGCCGTAGTGGAAGGTGACATGGAGTGGGGGTCGCTGATGGCAGGCCAGTCAGCCGGACTTGTAAGGGCAATTGAGCCGGTCTCTGTGATTATAAATGACATAATTAACGGGGCCTTGATCGAAGCAGAGAAATTGAAGAGGTTTGCTGAATAATGAAATATGCACTTATATTTCCCGGACAGGGTGCACAAAAGCCAGGTATGGGCAAGGAATTATATAATAAATATGAAGCGGCGCGCTCTGTTTTTGAAGAAGCCGATGATGCGCTTGGGTTTGCACTGAGCGGCATAATCTTTGACGGAACGGCAGAAGAACTTACCAAAACCGCTATCACGCAGCCTGCTATAATGACCGTAAGCATAGCGGCATACAGGGCGCTTGAATCTGAATACGGTTCCGAACTGATGCCGTCCTGCGTTGCCGGCCACAGCCTGGGCGAATATACCTCCCTTGTGGCTGCCGGTTCTGTCCCGTTTGCCGATGCTTTAAGGCTGGTGCATCTCCGCGGAGGGCTGATGCAGGATGCGGTCCCTATAGGCGTGGGAGCTATGGCCGCGATAATAGGCAAGGATCTTGAAGAAGTCTGTGAGCTCTGTTCGAAAGCGGCACAGGGTGAAATATGCCAGGCTGCTAACGTTAACGCTCCGACACAGGTGGTAATATCAGGACATAAAGGAGCTGTAAGCCGCGTAATAGAAATGGTCGAGGCCGATGGTTCCGCAAAGGCAATTTTATTAAGGGTCAGTGCCCCGTTTCACTGTGAGCTTATGCGCCCGGTCGGAGACAAACTTAAGGCAGCATTCGAAGAGATATGCTGGAAGGATCCAAAGTGCCCCATAGTTGCAAATGCCTCAGCATCGTTTGTGCGGCATGTGCCAGAACTCAAAGAGGCCCTATACATGCAGACCTTCTCCCCGGTTCTTTGGTCACAGAGCGTACTTGCAATGGAGGATCACGGAATAGAGGGTTACATAGAGCTTGGTCCTGGGAGTGTGCTTTCGGGTCTTGTAAGAAAGATATGCAAAGGAAAGAGACCATATCCTGTCTCGACATCGGAAGAGCTTGACAGCGCGATCCTGTTTCTTAGAGGTGAGGCTTAATAATGGGTGATGGCAAAATTGCGCTTGTAACTGGCGCCGGCAGGGGCATGGGAAGAGCCATAGCGCTTGAGCTTGCAAAAAACGGATGTTCCGTTGCGGTTAACTATAACCGTTCAGCTGAGGCTGCGATGGAGCTTGTACGGCATATAGAGGCCGACGGCGGATGCGCGGCAGCGGTAAAGGCGGATGTGTCATCCCCCGAAGAAGTCAGGGAGATGTTCAGAGCGGTAACCGCCGAGCTGGGCGCTGTAGGGATACTCGTCTGCAATGCAGGCATTACAAAGGATAACCTTCTGATCCGTATGAAGGATGAAGAGTGGAACGATGTAATATCAGCCGACCTTAACTCGCTCTTTTACTGTGCAAAAGAGGCAGTAAGGCCTATGATAAAGGCCCGGAGTGGACGTATAATAGCTATCACTTCGGTGACCGGACTTGTCGGTAATGCCGGGCAGTGCAACTATGCTGCTGCTAAGGCGGGAATGACTGGTTTTATCAAGAGTCTTGCGCGTGAGGTCGGCGCCAGGGGGATAACGGTCAACGCGGTTGCTCCCGGATATGTCGACACGGACATGACGTCTGTGCTTTCAGATGATACCAGGAGCTCAATTTTAAAGGGCATCCCGGTCGGACGCATGGGCACTCCGGAGGATATTGCCAAAACGGTTGCTTTTTTGGCTTCGGACGGAGCATCATATATTAATGGACAGGTGATCGCTGTTGACGGCGGCATGACTATGTGAGTAAAGCCGAGGCAGTATATAATGGCCTGGAACATAAAACGACAAAAATTTATCTGGATTTTGGAAGGAGGTGAACTGTATGAAACAGGAAGAAATACAGGCAAAACTTAAGGAGATCGTAATGGACCGCCTTAACGCAGAAGAGAGTCAGATCAAGCCGGAAGCATCGTTCGTAGAAGATCTCGGCGCGGATTCCCTGGATATTGTAGAGCTTATCATGGGTATCGAAGAAGAGTTTGATATTGAAATACCCGATGAAGATGCCGAAAAGCTGACGACAGTCGGCGAAGCAATGAGTTATGTCAAGTCAAAACTTGGTGTAGAAGGCTAAATGAAAGTGATTTTTAAATAAGAGGGGCAGATTTATTATAAGCCCCTCTTATCTTCACGGAGGGACGCCTATGAGAAGGGTTGTTATCACAGGTGCCGGTGCCGTAACGCCAATCGGACTCGGCAAAGAGGAATTCTGGAAGGCCCTTGGGGAAGGTAAAAACGGTGTAGGTTATACTACGCTGTTCGATACTTCTGCACATAGCACAAAAATCAGTGCCGAGGTTAAAAATTTTAACCCTGAGGAATGGCTGGAGAAAAAGGAAGTCCGCCGTACCGACAGGGTGCTCCACCTTGCCACAGCAGCTGCTGATATGGCTGTAAAAGATGCCGCGCTTGATGTGGAGTCTCTAGATAAGAATATGTTCGGTGTCTATATAGGCAGCGGTGAGGGCGGGATAGGAACAATCGAAGAAAACTTCCATACCATCTATGAAAAGGGACCAAGCCGCGTCAGTCCTTTCTTGGTGCCGATGATGATAGTAAATATGTCCGCCGCTTATGTTGCAATACGCTTTGGAGCAAAGGGACCGAATATGGCGGTAATAACTGCATGCGCGACCTCGATAAACTGTATAGGGGAAGCATACAACTGTATTGTTCGCGGAGACGCGGATATAATACTTGCCGGGGGCTCTGAGGCAGCAGTTACATCGATCGCGACAGCCGGATTTGCTTCGCTCAAAGCTCTTTCGAACAGAAACGACGATCCGGAGCATGCCTCGCGCCCGTTTGATCTGGGACGTGATGGTTTTGTCATGGGAGAGGGAGCAGGTGTGCTTGTCCTTGAAGACCTTGAGCACGCTAAAAAACGCGGTGCAAAGATATATGCAGAGGTCAAGGGTTACGGTCTTTCATGTGATGCGTACCACATTACGGCGCCGGATCCCGAAGGAGACGGTGCATATCGTGCTATGGCAATGGCAGTGAGAAAAGCCGGATGGTCAACTGACGATGTTGATCTGATCAATGCACATGGAACATCCACGCCGCTCAACGACAAGATGGAGACCATGGCGATCAAGAGGCTGTTTGGTGCTTATGGAGACAAGATCATGGTCCAGTCAACTAAATCCATGATAGGACATTTGCTCGGTGCCGCCGGTGCCGTTGAGACTATTGCAGCGATGCTTGCAATTGAGAAAGGCATAGTCCATCCTACCATCAACCAGTTTGAGAAAGATCCTGAATGTGATCTCAACACCGTCCCCAACAAAGCCGTTTATGCCGATGTTAATAAAGTGCTGATCAACAGCTTTGGATTTGGAGGGCACAACGGAGTCCTTGCCCTGGAGCGATACACAGACTGAAATGAAAGATAAGAGAGAGCGTGAAGCGTCGCTTTGCACTTTTCAGAAAAAGCTCGGTTACACTTTTAGAAAAATTGAATTTCTGGAAGAGGCTCTGACTCATTCGTCCTATGCAAATGAGTCAGGCCTTTCTCTTCATAACGAGAGGCTCGAGTTTCTTGGTGATGCGGTGCTTGAACTTATAACGTCCGAAAGGCTCTATAGGGAATACAAGACCCTGGATGAGGGTCAGCTTACGAGGCTGCGTTCACGGTTTGTCTGCAAGAACAGCCTCGGCATATGGGCCGGAGGCGTAGGGATACCTGACATTATAAAGCTCGGCCGCAGCCTCTTAAAATCAGGCGCAACACAGTCAGTGGCGGCGGATGCAGCGGAGGCGGTATTTGGCGCTGTCTTTCTCGACGGCGGATATGGAAGTGCGCTGACCGTAGTGGACCGTTTCCTGGACAGCCAGGAGGTAGAAGCGTCGCCGGATGCTCTTGACCCAAAGACAGAACTGCAGGAGCTGCTTCAGGGACAGGGCAGAGGTGTCCCATACTACAAAACTATAGAACGTTCAGGCCCGGACCACGCACTTCACTTCAAAGTCCAGGTCACGCTTGGCGATGCGATCCTCGCCGAAGCCTGGGGTTCCAGTATAAAGGAAGCGGAATTTTCCGCAGCTGAACTCGCCCTTAAATCTCTGTAAAATCCACTGTGTAGGGTCAAACTATAAAATTCGCAAATCTCGCACGGCAGCTATGATACCGTGAGATTTGTGCTGTCAAAAAGGTAGGAATCATTATAAAGTTTTCGTACGGCTCGCAGGCTAATTATTTTTGGGTGGGAAAGTTCGGCCGGTTATAATAAATTTTTTATTCAAGAGTATTTGCAACCGATTGCATAAAAGTTAAACGTGAGATATAATATCCAATGTGCAGAGAGAGGATAGGGGGCCGAGAAGATGAAATTGAGGATTTATTATTACAGGCATATTTTCGTCTTCGGTCCGTTCCCGCGGAGAACATCGGTTATTTTGTGAGACTGCCTTTGGGTGGTCTCATTTTTTTGCAGAAAATATGAGGGGGGTATTATGTTGTCGGAACTGAAGGAAAAGGCGCAATTGATGGATTCGCAAGATCTTAACCGCGTAATCAGAAGGATAGCGCATGAGATCGTTGAGCAAAACAAGGGAACGGAGAATATGATCCTTGTCGGTATACACAGAAGGGGAGTCCACCTCGCACGGCGTCTCCAGAAACTCATTGAAGAGGCCGAAGGAGCGAAGGTACCCTGCGGAGAGCTTGATATCACACTGTATCGCGATGACCTTACAACTCTGTTTGAGCAGCCGATGGTCCACAGCACCAGGATACCGCAGGATATTGCAGGCAAGAATATTTTTCTTATCGATGATGTTATATACACAGGCCGTACTATAAGAGCCGCACTTGAAGCTCTCATAGACCTTGGGAGGCCGTCGCAGGTCAAGCTTGCTGTCATTATCGACAGGGGGCACCGGGAACTGCCCATACACCCTGATATCTGTGGAAAGAATGTTCCTACGTCTAAGAATGAAGTTATAGAGGTCAGAGTTGCAGAACTTGACGGAAAAGACGAGGTGGTAATCTGTGAACGCGATGCCTAGTGAAGTCGGACAGATCGTATGGCGGCACAGAAATGTCATAGATCTTGACAACTGGACAAAAGAAGAACTTTATTTCCTCCTTGACCAGGCGCGGCACATGGAAAATGTTATGGACAGGCCGATAAAAAAGGTCCCTGTCCTTCGCGGAAAGATGGCGGTCAATCTCTTCTTTGAGAACTCAACTCGTACGAGGGTTTCATTTGAACTTGCAGAAAAAATGCTTTCCGCGGATGTCGTCAACTGGTCAGTCTCAGGCTCAAGCCATGCTAAGGGTGAGACAATGCGTGACACGGCATGGACTCTGGAAGCTATGGGTGCGGACATTGTGGTCATGAGGCATGGAGCAGTCGGTGCGGCTCAGTACCTTGCTTCCAAACTCAAAAGGGCGATCGTGCTGAACGCTGGTGACGGGACTCATGCGCACCCGACTCAGGCTCTGCTTGACCTCTATACGGCATGGAAACACATCGGGACTCTTGAAGGCAGAAAGATCGCTCTTGTCGGCGATGTTCTGCATAGTCGCGTCGCCCGCAGCGATATTATAGGTTTTAAAACAATGGGCTGTGAAGTAGTGCTCTCCGGCCCCCCGACCATGATGCCCAGGGAGATAGATGCGCTGGGTTGCAGATATGACAGAGACCCGCGCAATGCCGTCAAAGAGGCCGACATGGTCTATCTGCTGCGGATACAGAGGGAGCGCCAGCAGGACGGGCTATTCCCGTCTATAGACGAGTATCATCGCTGGTGGGGTGCTGATGAGGAATTGATGTCGTTTGCTAAACCAGGTGCTCTCGTTATGCACCCCGGACCGATGAACAGGGGAGTCGAAATAGCGTCAGAAGTAGCGGACGGACATCAGAGCGTCATACTTGAGCAGGTGCGTTCCGGAGTCGCTATCCGCATGGCTCTTCTTTATCTTTGCGCAGGAGGGGCAAGATGATGGGAAAAATACTTTTTAAAAATTTTAAGGTGTTTGACGGGAAAAAATTCATAGGCGCAGATTCGCTGCTTGCAGAGGATGGTAAAATCTCAGAAATCGGGAACGGACTTACATGTGCGGGTGCTGAGATAATTGACGGAACCGGCGTGAGGATACTTTCCCCCGGATTTATAGACCTCCATGCCCACTTCAGGGATCCGGGAGGAGAATGGAACGAAGATATCAATTCAGGGGCAAGAGCCGGTGCTGCGGGCGGATTCACCACTATGGTCTCAATGCCTAATACTAAGCCGGCAATCTCTGATGCATCTCTTGTCAGTTATGTTCTTAGCAAAGGGGCTGCATCCGGCGGCTCTCGTATACTTCCTGCCGGCTGTATAAGCAAGGAGAGAGAGGGCATAGAAATGGCCGAACTGCTGAAAATGGCAGAAACCGGTGCCGTAATGTTCACTGACGACGGTTCTCCTGTCCGGACAAGTGCGCTACTTCGCCTTGCGCTTCAGTATCTGGGCAATGATCAGCCCCGCGTAATGGAACATCCTGAGGATATAAGCCTATTCAAGGGCGGACAGGTACATGAGGGACGTGCCAGCGCTCTGAGCGGATTAAAGGGCATTCCGTCTGCATCGGAAGAAATAGATGTGGCACGGGGTATCGCTCTTGTGCGTGATACGGGCGGCAGGATACACTTTACCCACATCAGCAGCAAGAATGCACTTGGGCTAATTGCCCGGGCAAAGAAGGAGGGACTTGACGTAACCTGCGATACGACCTTTCATCATCTGACGCTTAACGAGAATGCTCTTATCAACAGCGGATACAACTCACGCTATAAGGTAAACCCGCCGTTGCGCAGCCCTGAGGATCAGGCCTCTCTATGGAATGGGCTCCTGGATGGGACGATCGACGCAATAGTAACGGATCATGCACCTTGGCACATGGACGAAAAGGACGAACCTTTCCAGGAGGCTCCTTTCGGGATCGCGTCGCTTGAGTGCGCAGTTGCCGTACTCATAGACTTCAGAAACAGAAATTATCAGGAAGTTCCGCTTGAACTCCTGCTGTCGAAGATAACCAGCTCTCCTGCTTCGCTTCTGCCTGAAAAGTGGCGGGGGCTCGGCGTGCTCAAAGAGGGCGCAGCTGCAGATATTACAATTATAGATGAAGAACGGACCCGAATTGTCGACTGTTCCGTCTGGAAGAGCAAGGCGCGGTGCTGTCCGTGGGAGGGGATCGCCTTGACTGGGTGGCCTGTGATGACATTTCTGGAAGGGATCAGGATATGGCAGGACGATGAGGATCTGTCGCTTTAAGAACCGGATAGTTTAATGGTTTGAGTCAATAAAATAAATTACATAGTTGATTTTTCAATTTACGGAATGCTTATCGTGACTTATGGGAAGTAGGAAGGGGTTCTTTTGCTGATACGTAAAGGGACCCCCTAAGCTATAATTGGAGGTATCCTATTTATGAGTAAAGAAACATGCGGACTGATACTTGCGCTTGATATGCAGACAATCCAAGCTGCACGTGCTTTTCTTGAGAAACTTGACAGAGCTACGCCTTACGTAAAAGTGGGGCCAAGGCTCTTTGCTATGGGCGGAACAAAATTTGCCGAAGAGATAATTGACATGGGCTATAACCTGTTTCTGGACCTTAAACTGCACGATATCCCAAATACCGTAGCTTCTGCGGTGGAGCCACTGTCGGAGCTCGGGCTGTGGGCACTTACTATACATACATCCGGCGGGTACGAAATGATGGCACGTTCCGTTGCTGTCAGGGATAGGACAGGAAGCAGGATGAAACTGTTTGGTATTACGGTGCTTACAAGTCTAGGGGGAGAACTGTGGCGAGATGTCCACCCCGGCTCAGATTTGGAGACCGCACTTGTGGCGCGCGCCGAAACAGCTGAAAGAGCCGGTCTTGACGGGATAGTATGCTCGCCTCTTGACCTTGGATTTTTGAAGGGGAGGGCAGAGAGGCTTATTCGCGTCGTCCCCGGCATAAGGGCGTTCGGGGTCAGCACAGAAGACCAGACGCGAATTGCAACAGCTGAGGCTGCAGCCGCTAATGGAGCTGACTATATTGTTGTAGGAAGGCCAATACTTGAGGCTGCGGATCCGGTCCTTGAGGTAAAGGATATAATAAGGACACTGGCGGAGGTGAAACGGTAATGGAAGGTCGATGCGGATACAAGGATGACGACGTTGCAAAAAAAATACAGGAAATGATGAAACAGAGCGGCGCCCACCTTGAGGGGCACTTCAAGCTGACATCAGGCCTCCATAGCGGGCACTATCTTCAATGTGCACTTATGTTGCGTTTTCCGAAGCTTGCAGCTTATGCCGGTGAAAAGCTGGCAGAACGCCTGGCGCCGTTTAGGCCTGAGCTTATACTCTCGCCTGCCCTAGGGGGATTAATTATAGGACATGAGGTCGCACGAGCATTAGATGTCCCTTTTATATTCTGCGAGCGACAGGATGGGGAGATGCGCCTGCGGCGCTTCCCGCACCCGGGCAACCTTCGTTTTGCGCTTGTTGAGGATGTCGTTACGACAGGCAAATCGTCCTGCGAGACTGCCAAGATACTCTCAGACGGCGGCGCGCAATGGGTCGCTTCGGGTTCGGTGGTCGACAGGCGCCAGCTTGGCGTATGGGATGAGTGGGATCTCCAGTCCCTCTGGAAAATTGTCTTTCCTGTGTATGAGACTGAAAATTGCCCTCTCTGCAAGGAGGGCATCCCTCTTGTGAAGCCTGGGAGCCGTCCGGATAAATGAAGCTGTCTCCGCTGGGACGCAGTTTGTGTATCATATTCTGCTTTTCAGCGGCATTGCTTGCATGTCTCTGCTATGGCGCAGTACCATCATATGCTGCTGATTTTGCCGTTACATCTCCATGGGTAGGAGTTATAGCCTCGTTTATAGGAGGCAACAATTCCAGAGTACGCGATCTTGCTGTTTGGGATGCATCGGGTAAGGTAATGCCGATCAGCCGTCCAAGGGCCGGAGAAGAAATTATCGCCATTGACATGAAGGATGCAGCCCGTTTTAGAATATCTAGGAGCAACAAAAAACTTCACCTGCTTTATGGTTCCCTTTCTATGACTGATGAGCAGCTTGTCACCGCTTTTTTTGACCCGGCGATGCTTCCATTCATTGCACAGAATGTAATGAAAATAATCGCTGAAACTGACAGTAAACATTATTCCTTTTATCAGCGTCGGCTTGCAGAGTTCCAGTCGCGTATAGAAAGTACAGTCGACATAGGCCGGTATCTGCTTGAAAAAACAAAGATACTCGATCTGACAGGAGCTGAGGGCGCTTGGGTCCGCGCAGCAGTACCAGGTGCGGTACGGGCTCCCTCTTATGTATGGAAGGTCTGGCTTGATGGTGACACAAATGCCCTGAAGGCGGCGCTTGACGAGGCGCAGAAGCGCGGATGGCTGATACTGCTTGATCCATGGACACCTCCTGAAATCAGGAGGGTCGCGTCTTCTTATGGCAATAGATTTACGCTGCCGCCACCGGAAAAAGGACAGGACTATTTTATATTTCTTCACGATGTTTTTTTAATGATCAACAACAGGATAAAAGCATCTTCGGTAAAATAAATTTACAGCCGAGGCAGGTTGTATAGGGAAGAAAATAGGGTAAAATAACAGAGTACGGTCTGGCTTCTCTGCTGTGCGCTGTTTATTTTATCGAGGGATGGGGTTTTCCTATGATACACAAGCAGAAACTTATATCGGTATCTCTGGCTGCACTGCTTTTCGTATTTTCTTTAACTCATATGCTCTATGCGGCAGAAGAGGGTAAACTGTCGGCTGATTCGATCCAGTACAACACAAACACGAAAAAAGTAAAGGCTGCCGGAAATGTAGTGATAAATAGGGGTGGCGTCACACTATTTGGCAATACTGCGGATGGAGATATAAATACATCAGAGTTTCAGCTTAAGGGGGAAGTAAGGGGGATTTTTACCAAGGAGAAAGCTGAACTCACTGCAGAAACGCTCAAGTGGGCTAGTGGAAACAACAAAAAAGACAATGGAAAAGTTGAGGCCTTTGGTAATGTGCATATAACCAGAAATAAGGCCGATAAACTTGACGCAGAATATGTACTCTGGGAGCTCAACACCGAAAATTTCACTGCGCGCGGCAGAGTAGATGCCGTCGTGCAGGATCGCCTTATAAATGCCGGAGAAGCCGGCCGTTCCGGTGAAAAATTCTGGGGAAGGGACGTTACACGCTATGAAGACCGTAAGCAGAAAATCGGGATTGCTGCAAAGCTGATTGACGGAGTAATAAGGGACGGAGTAGTGCAGGAAATAGTCGCAACAGAAGATGTAAAAATGGACTACATTGATAAAGAGGGCTTCAAGACTGTCATCACCGGAGCTAAAGCTATATATTCAAAGGACCGGGGCACTGTTGTTGTTTCAGGCAATGCAAAAGCCGTGCGCAGCGACGGCAAGACCGTCACAGCAGACAATATTGTCCTGTACGAAGATACCAAGAATATAGAGGCATCAGGACACGCAAAGGTATCGTTCGTGCTCCCTGAGAAAGACAAGAAAAAATAGACTGCGGACGGAGAATAATGCATGAATATTTCAGGTGACAGATCAATCTTAAGGGCTGAACACCTTATAAAGACGTACAACAGGCGTCGGGTCGTCGATGACGTCTCCATAGAGATACGCAAAGGTGACATTGTTGGGCTGCTGGGTCCAAACGGAGCGGGCAAGAGCACTACTTTTTATATGATAGTAGGAAGGGTGCTGCCAGAATCAGGCAGGGTATTCCTCGGGGATCTTGATATCAGTACAATGCCGATGTTTGAGAGGGCGCGGGTCGGACTCGGATATCTGCCCCAGGAAGCATCCGTGTTCAGGAATCTCACCGTTCTTCAAAATCTTGACCTGGTGCTGGAGGAATCCGGCATGGAACGCAGCCAGCGCGAGGAGAAAACAGAGCGGCTTCTTAACGATTACGGACTTATGCACATAAAGGATGTTATAGGGATATCGCTCTCAGGGGGCGAGAGGCGTCGTGTTGAAATAGCGCGCTGTCTGGCGCTTGAGCCGGCATTTATACTCCTGGATGAGCCGTTCAGCGGTATTGACCCTATTGCGGTCGCGGACCTTCAGGCTATAATCAGAAATCTTAAAGAGCGCGGATATGGGATATTGCTCACCGACCACAACGTCAGAGAGACCCTTTCCATTACGGACAGGGCATATCTTATTAACGAGGGCAGGGTTTTTCTCGAAGGTCTTCCCGATGAAATAGCCAATAACGAGCAAGCACGTAAATTTTATCTTGGGAAAGACTTTTCCTGGTAATTTGGTTTGTGCCGTGATGAACAATAACGAAAACCTATCCGGCATGGTGCGGCATGCTATGAGGATGATGGTTGGGACTCTGGCAAGCAGGATCCTCGGGCTTGCCAGAGAAATGCTCACTGCCGCACTCTTCGGCGCGACGAGGCAGCTTGATTCTTTTTATATTGCTTATACTCTGGCCAACCTCTTAAGACAGCTTCTTGCTGAAGGTGCGTTATCAGCGTCATTTGTGCCGGTATTTTCGCGGACTCTTTTAGGCGAAGGCAATGACTCGGCACAGGATCTGGCCAAGCAGGCATTGTCTGTTTTGCTTTTGGGCGGCGCATTTGTCGTGCTTATAGGCGTATGGATGGCACCGCTTTTAGTCGGTGTTATGGCTCCTGGTTTTGCCGTTGCTGAACGGGTTCTTGCCATTTCGCTTACGCGTATATTGTTTCCTTTTCTGCTTTTTGTATCGGTTGGGGCTCTCGCAATGGGAGTACTTAACAGTATGGGTTGTTTTTTTGTCCCTGCCGTTGCTCCTGCTCTCAGCAACATAGTCTATATTATTTTTCTGCTGGCAACGATGAAGTCTCTCTCGATATGGAACCTCGCCGCGGCGGTACTGCTCGGCGGTTTGTGCCAAATGCTCCTGCAATGGTATTGGTGCCTAAGGATGGGAGTGCTTTTGCTGCCGTCTCTGCCAAAACGGGGTAATGTACAGCTGAGGAGCATGATGTCTCTTTTTCTGCCCTATGCTGCAGGACTCTCAATTAATCAGATAAACCCGGTCATCAGCAGGATGCTCGGTTCCTTTCTGCAGGGCGGCTCAATATCAGTTCTTAATTATGCGGACAGAGTACTGCAGCTTCCACTGGGGCTTTTTGTCATTGCCATATCACAGGCTGTGCTTCCCATGCTCTCCCGGCAGTCTCGCGAGGATACATCCGGTTTCCGCGATTTCATACGGGACGCGCTTCGTTTTAACCTGTTCCTGGTTGTTCCTGTAGCGGCGGGACTCTTTCTGGTATCAGATGAGATCATCCATCTGCTTTTCTTTCGCGGAGCTTTCTCAGAGTGGGCCTGGCATGCCACTGCTACCGCGCTGGCGCTTTATGGTCTTGGTTTGCCCGGCATGGCGAGCAGCACTGTAATTCTAAGGGCAATGTATGCGCGCAGGATGCCGCGTGCGGCTGTCACATTGACAATGGTGACAGTAGGGGTTAACCTCTGCGCCAGTCTTGTACTTATGCCGATGTTCTCATACGCAGGACTTGCCGCTGCTACCGCGGCGGCATTTACCTGCTCAAGCATATACGGAGGCTGGGCCCTTTCGCGTAATATAAAGGAAGATTTGAATTTTTTCGATATGACATGGCTGAGCAGGTTGATTGTGTCTGTATTGATTATGACTCTCTCCATCCTGTTTTTTAAATTTTTTGTGCCATATCCCATGGGATCTGCGATAATGAACAGGGTGCTGTGGGTCGTTGTAATAGGGTTTGGCGGCGCTGCCGTATATACGGCAGTAACTTTGCTTATGCACTGTCCGGAATGGAACTGGATAAAAGATGCCGTAAGCAGACAGTGAAATTATGACATAGCCTGAGGCTTCGTAAGTATACGAGTGTTTAAGGACAAAATTGGAGGCGGCTGCATGAAAAAAATGTCCATTGGTTTTTTGCTTGGTATTTTTATAATTGTATTATCAGCATCTGCAGCGTTGGCAATTAAGGCGCCAACGTCTGAAATAACGGCCGGACTTCTCGAAGAAAGGCAGATAGACTGCTGGGTTGAGGGCGAAGTATTCGGGGATCTGGTGATAGGTTCCAGGGGTTCGATACAGTTCATATACCTTGATGCAAAGCTCTCAAGGGCCATCTCTGAGGAGCACAGCCTTGCACCTTGGGTCGACGATTTCAATCAGTACTTCGGAACGCCCGAGACGGCTAACAAAGCGCTGTTTATAGCACAGCTTGAAGCAAATAAACCGTGGGATGTCAAAGCGGAATATATCAGAGTAGGAGATTATAATCTTAACAAGGATGACATAATATCGCCAAGCTGGAAGAACCCGTTCGGGAGTATCGACCCCGGAGACAAATGGCAGTTTGCTTTCGTTGTCCCGATGTCGGAACTAAAAAAGGGCGAGGAAATAATGGTAGGATACGGAGATGATCTTGTCAAATGGAGGGTGCCAAAGTAAATGCATACCTATAGATGTGCCGAATGCGGCCATACTTTCAAGACAAAAGACTTTGCGGAGAAATGCCCTGAGTGCAGATGCAGGGTCCTGGTACATGTTGAGGGAGAACGCAGAAAGAAAAAAAACTGCACGGGCGGGAATTGTGCTTCGTGCGGCAGCAGCTGCACATGTCACTGATAAGCCGCGGTAAGATATGCAGGAAAACTTCATCACTCTTGGCATAGAATCCAGCTGCGACGATACAGGGCTCGCTTTGCTGAAAGGGCAGAATGCTGTTCTCTCCTCCGTGCTGTCCAGTCAGACCGGATCTCACTCCCAATATGGCGGGGTAGTTCCGGAACTTGCATCAAGGATGCATCAGGAGGCAATAATCCCACTCCTTAAAGAAGTCCTTGCCGGAGCAGATATCAAAGACCCCCGCAGAGACATAGACCTTATTGCGGTTACGGCAGGTCCGGGACTCATGGGGTCTCTGCTTGTCGGCGTAATGACAGCAAAGGCTTTATCTCAGGGGTGGGGCGTGCCGCTTATCGGGGTAAATCATCTTGAGGGGCATATATTTGCCAACGTAGCCGTCGGAGAAGGGCTTGCCCCCCCCTTTATATCCGCCATCGTGTCAGGTGGACATACTGAGATCGTCCTTGTTGAAGATTTTGGCAAATATAAGCTATTAGGCTCCACGCGCGATGATGCGGCAGGAGAGGCCTATGACAAGATCTCTAAAATTCTTGGGCTCGGTTATCCCGGAGGTCCTGTAATTGACAGACTTGCAAAAGATGGCTGCGCAGATGCGTATCCGCTTCCGACTCCGCTCTCTGGCAGCGATGAAATAGAATTCAGCTTTAGCGGACTCAAAACCGCGACAGTGACGCTTATACAGAATGCAGAAAAAACGGGAAATCCTGTAAACATCAATGACTTGTGCGCGTCGTTCCAGAAAGCAGTCATAGGATCACTGGTCGTAAAAATAGCACTTGCCGTGAACAGGACCGGAGTGAAAAGGCTGGCTCTTTCCGGCGGAGTCGCGGCGAACTCAGGGCTTCGTTCGAAACTCACCTCCATTTCGGGCAGAAACGGATGGCAGCTGTTCCTTCCGCCTCTCTCCATGTGCATGGACAATGCTGTTATGATAGCAGCGGCTGGGTATAACGCTTACAGGCGCGGCAAGATATCCGATTTGACCCTCTCTCCGGATCCGTCCTGGGAGATATGGTAAAGGACAGTCAAATACCATAAAAACCGCATGGAAAATTTATACCAAACTGTACACATGGCACATGGCCGTGTGATTAATCTGCATTTTCTTAAAACCTGAAGGTGAGTGTTGCGTAAATTGCTCAAGATTCAACAATGTAAGATTATATCTAAAATACGCTATTTTTAAGAGATATATGAACTTAGCTGTGAATAATCTAAAATATTTGATGCTCATTAGATTTGAGAATTTGAGCGGGAATTATTAAACTTTGCCATGTAAGGTGATTAGCACTCAATAGACTGGAGTGCTAATACCAAAAGATCAAAAATTAATGCAGGAGGGGTTTATATGAAACTCAAACCACTAGGTGACAGGATAGTTGTAAAGGCAGCACCTCACGAGGAAATGACGAAGGGCGGCCTCGTCCTTCCGGAAACAGTGAAGGAAAAGCCGGTCGAAGGTGTAGTAGTTGCAGTCGGAGACGGGAAGGTCCTTGAAAACGGCAGCCGTCAGCCCATGGATGTCAAGGTAGATGACAGGGTCATCTACAGTAAATATTCAGGTACGGAAGTAAAGCTTGACGGAGAAGATTTCCTTATACTCAGCGAGAGAGACGTGCTCGCGGTAGTCACGAAGTAGTCGGACAGACTAATCATATATCTGGGAGGAATTCAGGATGGCAAAGATACTGCTTTTTAAAGAGGAAGCCCGCCGTGCAATGGAACGCGGCATGAATAAAGTTGCAGATACTGTCGGCATAACCCTTGGGCCGAAGGGGCGCAATGTAGTGCTTGACAAGAAATTCGGGTCGCCGACTATTACAAATGACGGTGTGACGATCGCAAAGGAATTCGAACTTGAAGATCCGTTTGAAAATATGGGTGCACAGCTGATCAAGGAAGTTGCATCAAAGACTAATGATGTTGCAGGGGATGGCACGACAACAGCTACGGTCCTTGCGCGTGCAATGGTCCGTGAAGGCATAAAAAATGTAGCTGCAGGCGCTAACGGGATGCTTATACGCAAGGGCATCGAAGATGCAACGGATTTAGTCGTAGAGGGGCTTAAGAAACAGGCAGTCCGTGTAAAGGAACACAACATGATCGCACAGGTTGCCGCTATCTCAGCTAATGACAAGGCAGTCGGAGAGCTCATAGCCGAGGCAATGGAAAAGGTTGGGGAAGAAGGCGTAATTACCGTTGAGGACAGCAAGAGCTTTGGCACATCGCTGGAGACGGTAGAGGGACTTCAGTTCGACAAGGGGTACATCAGCCCTTACATGATCACCAATCCTGAGCGCATGGAAGCGGTGCTTGACGATGCAAACATTCTTATCGTAGACGGTAAGATCAGCAACGTTAAGGATATGCTGCCCGTGCTTGAAAAGATAGTACAGCTGAGCAAGCCGCTTCTCATTATAGCAGAGGATATTGAGGGGGAAGCACTTGCGACGCTGGTAGTCAACAAACTTCGTGGTATTCTCCAGGTAGTTGCGGTTAAATCACCTGGTTTTGGTGATCGCAGAAAAGCTATGCTGCAGGATATAGCAATTGTTACCGGAGCCACTGTTGTCAGCGAAGAAGTGGGCCTCAAGCTTGAAAGTGCAGACACGACGGTACTGGGTCATGCCAAGAAGATCAAAGTCACCAAGGAAGATACAACGATTGTCGAAGGTGCCGGAGATTCCGAAAAGATCAAGGATCGTGCAGCACAGATAAAGAAGGAACTTGCAGATTCTACATCGGAATATGACAAGGAGAAGCTGCAGGAACGCCTTGCCAAGATAGTGGGCGGCGTCGCGGTGATCCAGGTAGGAGCGGCGACGGAGACGGAGCAGAAGGAACTTAAGCATCGTATAGAAGATGCGCTCAATGCAACTCGGGCGGCGGTCCAGGAAGGTATCGTTGCAGGCGGCGGAGTAGCTCTGGTTGGCTGTATCAAGGATCTTGACAATAAGATAATGAAGCTTGAGGGTGACATCAAAACCGGTGCGATGATTGTACGTAAAGCGCTTACCGAGCCGCTGCATCTCATAGCGACAAATGCAGGTATGCAGGGTGATGTCATTATCGAGAAGGTCAAGACACTTAAAGAGGGCGAAGGCCTCGATGCAACAACGGGCGAATATGTAGACATGATAAAGGCCGGGATCATTGACCCTGTCAAGGTTACCCGTTCGGCACTTGAGAATGCAGCATCAATTGCAGCTATGATACTTACTACCGATGCTATGATGGCAGACAAACCTGAAAAGAAAGAGACAGTTGGCGGTATGGCTGGCATGGATGGCATGGGCGGTATGGGCGGTATGGATTACTAATACCGTAAGGATACCGAAAATCAATGTCCCCCCCCCGCTGAGATGCGGGGGTTTTTTTATCTCCGGCAGTAGAAATTAGTTCTCATTTATGTCATACTTGGATGAGCGCTGAAAAATTAAGGTCACTAAAAATTATGCACAGACTGTTGCTGTCCCGTGTCACACAGTGTCTGGTTTTTTTACGGCGTTGCCTGAAAATAAGTGGCACAAAACATGTCTGCGGCTAAATTCGGCAATATCAGGAAAAACACTTGAAAAATCAATGCTTGTCCTTATGCTTTACTACAGCGGGGGTATTGGTCAACGTTTTTTCCAATGGATGGAATAAAAGCATGCCGGAGGTGAAGGGGAAGGACTCCCCGTGATGATGGAAAAAAAGAATAAAATACTTATCCTTGACTGCGGTTCTCAATACACACAACTTATAGCCAGGCGTGTCAGAGAACTTGGCGTCTTCAGTGAGATACTTTTCTGGGACGCTGCAGAGGATAAAA